>JAEWRC010000086.1 GCA_023460175.1 Actinomycetes bacterium | reverse complement strand
GGGCCGTACAGGTCCGCGAGCGGGAAGAGCAGCAAGCGCCGGCGCGCGTCGGCGGCGAGTCCGTCGAGTTCGCGCGCCTCCGGTCCCGCGATCAGGAAACACAGGTGCCCCGGCCCGCCCGGGGCGGTGGTGTCGAAGACCGCCCGGCCCGGTTTGTCCAGGACGATGGCGTCCCCGGCGCCGCGGGCCCGCCAGAACGGCATCGGGTACACGGCCAACGCCTTGTAGACCGACCCCATGTAGGTGTCGCGTTCGAGCGCGACCCGCGCGGGTGGCAGCGGCGGCTCGTGGGTGATGTGGCGGGCCAGCGGCGGCGGCACGGTGACGATCGCGCGCCGGGCCCGGACCTCGCCGGCCGCCGTCCGCAGCAGCACACCCTGCTCGTCGCGCATCATCGCGGTGACGCGGCATCCGGTGCGCAGCGCAGGGCCCAGTTCGGCGGCCAGGCGCTCGACGATCGTGCCCACCCCCTCGACGAGCAGGGAGTCCTGCGCACCGCCGCGCGTCGCCAGCACGGTCCGCAGCCCGCCCTGATGGCGCAGCATCTGCGCCATCGCCGCCACGGACATCCGCTCCAGATCGGCCGTCCACGAGATGAGCGCGAGCACCTCGAGCAGTCGGCGCGGCACCCGGCCCGGGACCCGACGCAGCCACTCGGCGACGCTGACGTCGTTCCAGCGCGGCGGGGCCTTGATCCGCGACACCGCGGCGACGCCGGCCAGCGCCGCTGCGGCGGTGAGCATCGACGGCGAGGCGGCCCGGATCCGGCGGTGCCCGTCGAGGATGGCGGGCAGTTTCCGGCTGTGCATCGGGTAGCGCGTCAAGCCCAGTTCGTCGGCCAGGCCCGCGAGGCGGTGATGGTTGTGGCCCAGCCATTGCCCGCCGAGGTCCACCCGCGATCCCAGGGCGGTGGTCTCGGCGAGCGCCCGCCCGCCCGGTCGGTCGGCGGATTCGAGCACCGTCACGTCGATGCCCGCTTGGAATAGCGTCCGCGCCGCCGTCAGTCCGGACAGCCCGGCGCCCACTATTGCCACCGTGGTGTCGTGTCGCATTGCGCGTCCCTCCGGCAGAAACGTCGAGCATCCGACCGACAAGTTACGGCAGCGCGGCGCCTCCGGTCAGGTGTATTTGTAGAACCCCTCGCCGGACTCCATGCCCAGCTTGCCCTTGTCGATGTAGTTGGTCTTGAGCCAGGCCGCCAACTGCTGAGATTCGGCATCGCCGTGCGCCATGATGTTGTAGGGCGTGTTCAGACCGATGATGTCGTAGATCTGGAACGGCCCCAGGGGCGCACCGGTGCCGATGCGCCACGTGGTGTCGACGTCGGCGGGGTCGGCGTAGCCGCCGGCGGCCAGTTGGGCGGCGGCGTGCAGGAACGGCACCAGCAGGGAATTGAGGACGTAACCGGCCTTCTCCTTGTGCAATTCGATGGGCACCATGCCGATGGCCTTGGCGAACTCGACGACCCGGGAGTACACCGCGGGGTCGGTGTCGGGGGTGCCCATGATCTCGGCGGTGTTGAGCTGCCAGACGCGATTGGCGAAGTGCAGGGCCAGGAATCGGTCCGGTCGGCCGGTCGAATCCTTGAGTTCGCTCGGCAGCAAGGTGGACGAGTTTGTCGCGATGATGGTTTTCGCGGGCGCGAGTTCACCGACCTTCTGGAAGGTTTGGCGTTTGAGGTCGGCGACCTCCGGGATGGCCTCGATCACCAGGTCGGCGTCGCCGACCGCGGCGGCCAGATCGGAGGTCAGCGTCAACCGGGTCAGGGCGGCCTCGTTGGCGCCGTCCTTGGCGTCCGGCACCTCGCGCGCATAGGTGTCGGACAGCGTGGCGAAGCGTTTCCGGGCGGTGGCGAGCACGTCGTCGTTGATGTCGTAGGCGGTCACGGTGCAGCCCTTGAACGCGCTCTGGTAGGCAATCTGCGATCCGAGCACCCCGGTACCCAGAACGGTGACATTGGTGATGGCAGCTGACATGGTGTGCAACTTTCTCTAGTTGGATGACGGGTCCGTGGGGCGTTGTTCGCCGATGCGCGCGGCGACCTCGAAGGCCAGGCAGAGCTCGGCAAGCTCACGAGGATTGCTCAGTGACTTGCCGGTGTGTTCCTCGATACGACGAAGCCGGTTCCGCACCGTGTTGGGATGGCAGAACAGTGCGTCGCCGGATCCCTGCGTCGAGCCGTCGTGGTCCAGCCACGCCGCGAAAGTGTCGAGCAGGAGCCGTCTTTCGTCCGCGGGCAGATCATGGAAGGCGCCCAGGGTGAGCTCGGAGATCTTGCGGGTGACCTCCGGTGCGCTGACGGCCGCCACGCCCAGGATCGAGTCGTCGAAGACGCCCACCGGGTCGCGGGCGGTGGGGGAGGCCATCGCCACCCGCGCATAGCGCAAGGACCGCGCGGTGTCAGCCAGGTCGGCGAACACCGGGCTCACCCCGACCCGGGTGGTCGTCACTTGGCGCAGTAGCTCGATCATCTCACCGAGGGCGGCCGGGGTGGGAATGTGCACAATGCCGATCTGCAGGTCGGGCAGTAACCGCCAGGCCGAGAAAATGTCGACGTCGCGCAGCAGCGCCCCGATCCGCGGAAGTGCCTGTCTCCCAACCTGCGGCACCGTGGCGGCGACCACGACGTAGGGGCCCTGCGCCGGAATGCCCAACAGCTGCGCGGCCTCCCACAGGCTGTGGTCGCCGAGGGGCCGTCCCTGCAGCAGGGCCTCGGTCAGCGCCGCTTGTTCGGCGGCGTCCTCGAGGACCTGATGGGTGGCCTGCTCGTGGTAGGCCGCGGTCATCGCCGAGGTGTAGCGATCCTGGCCGTCCCAGAATCGCTCGGTGGCGCGCAACAGCGCCGGACCGCTGATCTCCGGATGATCGCTGACAAACTCGACCATCAGGATCCACGCGTGGTGGCTTGCCACGCGGAAGGCATCCATGACGGGACTCATCGGCACGCCGGCGGCGGCCCGCTTGCGGCCGGTCACCGAGGCCGGGGTGGTGTCGAAGGTGGCGCCGTTCTGCATCGCCTGGAACACCAGTCGCAGATGGCCCACCGCGGTCTCGAACAGATCGTCATCCGTGACGATGTCGTTGTTGCGGTAGAACTCGACCCCGGTCCGCACCGAATCGACGACGCCGCGGGCGATCTCCTCGACCCGGGACTCCAGCAGTCCACCAAGCTCGACGAGTTGGTCGTCGTCATCGACTGAGCTCACGCTCGAAGCATAGGAGGGTGGCGCCCGCGTTGCCACACTTGTGGTCGGACACACCCCGATCTGCGAAATGTTGTCTGCGAGAACAGGGGACGAAACACGGAGTTTGCCGTAGAATCCGAAATGTACACCGGCGCGGGCAATTTGCCCGCGCCGAATCCTTGCCTCGGTGCGCGATGTCGGGGCCGGGCGCCCGTTGCTACAGGTAGTCGTCGGAGGAGAAGTATGTCGTTATCCGGGTCGCTGACCACCCCCCGTTTGTTGCGTGCGCTCTGGCAGACCGCATTGGCCTGGGGCGTGTTCGCCCTGGCCTTGGGCATCCTGTTGCTGGTCTGGCCCACGATCTCGATCGTGGTCGCCGCCGTGCTGTTCGGGGTGTACCTGCTGGTGTCGGGTATCGCTCAGGTGGTGGCGGCCTTCGGAGCCGACGAGTCGGCGGGCACCCGGGTGCTGTTCTTCATCACCGGCGCGCTGTCGGTGGTGCTGGCGGTCTTGGCATTTCGGAACTTCGGCGAAGGCCTCGGCGTGCTGTTCCTGGCGATCTGGATCGGTGTCGGGTTCATCTTCCAGGGCGTCTCCGAAACCGTCCTGGGCATCAGCTATCCGGATCTGCCCGGCCGCGGTTGGCAGATCTTCCTCGGCGTGATCACCGTCCTGGCCGGGATGATCGTCCTGGCTTCGCCGATAGATTCCATCGTCCTGCTGGCGATCGTGACCGGTATCTGCCTCGTCGTCGTCGGTATCGGGCAGATCGTCAAGGCACTCAAGATGCGCAGCGGTATCGGCCGAGCCGCCACAGCGGCATAGTCCACCGCCGACACCTCGCAGCTGAAACCGCCTGAACCACAGGAGACAAAGATGAACGAATCGACCCTCACCCGGACCGCCATCGCCGCCGCAGGCGCGGCACTGCTCGTCGTCGTGCTGCGACTGTTCGGCCGGAAACGGTCCACCGTCAAGGCGACGACGGCGGACATCGAAGCCATGATCGCGGCGCTGGATCCGGTGTCACGGGCGGCGGTGCTGGCCCGCCTGAGCCATGACGGCGTGGACGTGGTCAAGGAGCGCCTCGGTCGCTGAAGCCCTGGGGGCGGGGGGCCGTATCGCACAGTCTTCAGTCTCAAGGAGTTCAGTCATGGAATACACCGCGGGAAACTACTATTCGTTCGTCCAGTCCCGTAAACCGGAAGGCGTCGACCGCAAGACGGCTTGGTTCGTCGGTGCCGGCCTGGCCTCGATGGCCTCGGCGGTCTTCATGATTCGCGACGGCAAGATGCGCGGTGATCAGATCACCATCCTGGAGCGGTTGAAGCTCCCCGGCGGTGCTCTCGACGGCATCAAGATGCCCGAGAAGGGCTTTGTGATCCGCGGTGGTCGCGAGATGGAAGACCACATGGAATGCCTGTGGGATCTGTTCCGGTCCATACCGTCGCTCGAGGTCGACGGCTACAGCGTGCTCGACGAGTTCTATTGGCTCAACAAGGATGATCCCAACTCCAGCCTGTGCCGGGTGACCGAGAAGCAGGGACAGGACGCGCACACCGACGGCAAGTTCGACCTCAGTGCCAAGGTGCAACACGAACTCCTGAAGGTGTTCCTCGCGACCCGCGAGGAGATGGAGAACAAGCGCATCGACGAGGTGTTCGACAGGGAGTTCCTGGACAGCAACTTCTGGCTGTACTGGCGCACCATGTTCGCCTTCGAGGAGTGGCACAGCGCCCTGGAGATGAAGCTGTACCTGCACCGCTTCATCCACCACATCAAGGGCCTGCCCGATCTTTCGACGCTGAAGTTCACCAAGTACAACCAGTACGAGTCTTTGGTGCTACCCATGTACAAGTGGCTCCTCGATCAGGGCGTGACCTTCCGGTTCGACACCGAAGTCACCGATATCGATTTCGTTTTCGACGGTAATCGCAAGCAGGCCAGCAGGATTCACTGGCTCTCTGAGGGCGAGGCGGGCGGTGTCGACCTCGGGGTCGACGACCTGGTGTTGACCACCATCGGGTCATTGACCGAGAACTCCGATGACGGCGACCATCACACGCCGGCCAAACTCAACACCGGCCCCGCGCCGGCCTGGGATCTGTGGCGGCGCATCGCGGAAAAGGATCCGTCGTTCGGGCATCCCGACGTGTTCGGTGCGCACATCCCGAAGACCAAGTGGGAGTCCGCGACGGTGACCACCCTGGATCGCCGTATCCCCGAGTACATCCGCAAGATCTGTAAGCGGGATCCGTTCTCCGGTCGGGTGGTTACCGGCGGGATCGTCACCGCGCGCGACTCGAGTTGGTTGATGAGCTGGACGGTGAACCGCCAGCCGCACTTCAAGCAGCAACCCAAGGACCAGATCGTGGTGTGGGTGTACGGGTTGTTCGTCGAGACCCCCGGCGACTACGTCAAGAAGCCCATGCAGGACTGCACCGGCGAGGAGATCACCCAGGAGTGGTTGTACCACTTGGGCGTTCCCGAGGAGGAGATCCCGGAACTGGCGGCCACCGCGGCCAAGGCCGTGCCGGTGATGATGCCCTACGTCACGTCGTTCTTCATGCCGCGGAAGGCCGGCGACCGGCCCAATGTGGTGCCCGACGGTGCGGTGAACTTCGCCTTCATCGGCCAGTTCGCCGAGACCACCCGCGACTGCATCTTCACCACCGAATACTCGGTGCGCACCGGAATGGAAGCGGCCTACCGGCTACTCGGTGTCGAGCGGGGCGTGCCGGACGTGTACGGGTCGACCTACGACGTCCGCAGTCTCCTCAACGCGACGCTGCATCTGCGTGACGGCAAGGAGGTCGACATTCCGATTCCCGAGATCATCAGGAAACGGATGATCGACAAGGTGACCGGCAATGAGGTCGGGGAATTGCTCGCCGAGTACGGGCTGGTGCCCGCGGCGGACTGACGCCTCAGACCAACTCGATGACGTCGGCGATCGACGGCAGCACCCGGCCGGGGCGGAACGGGTAGCGGGCGATGTCGGCCTCGGCGGTCGAGCCCGTCAGCACGAGGATGGTGTCCAGGCCCGCCTCGATGCCGGCGACCACGTCGGTGTCCATCCGGTCGCCGATCATGGTGGTGCTCTCCGAGTGCGCGTCGATGCGGTTCATCGCGCTGCGGAACATCATCGGGTTGGGCTTGCCGACGAAGTAGGGTTCGTAGCCGGTGGCCTTGGTGATCATCGCGGCGACGGATCCGGTCGCCGGCAGCGGTCCCTCGGCCGACGGGCCGGTCACGTCGGGATTGGTGGCGATGAATCGGGCGCCCTTGCCGATCAGCCGGATGGCCTTGGTGATGGCCTCGAAGGAGTAGGTGCGGGTCTCGCCGAGGACCACGAAGTCCGGGTCGACGTCGGTGAGCGTGTAGCCGACCTCGTGCAGCGCGGTGGTCAGGCCGGCCTCGCCGATGACATAGGCCGACCCGCCGGGCAATTGGGCGTCGAGGAAAGTGGCCGTCGCCAGCGCGGAGGTCCAGATGGACTCCTCGGGCACGTGCAGCCCGGAGCGCACCAGGCGCGCGGCCAGATCACGCGGGGTGAAGATCGAATTGTTGGTCAGGACCAGAAAGGGCCGGGCCTTGTCGATGAGCGCCGCCAGGAATTCGGCAGCACCCGGCAGCGCGTGCTCCTCACGGACAAGGACGCCGTCCATGTCGGTGAGCCAGCATTGCGACGTCGCGCGCACGCCGGCGATTTAGACCGGGGGGTAGGCCGGGGGCGGGTAGTTGCCGCGCAGGGCCCAGGGCAGCCACGAGAAGAAGTACTCGATCTCGTCGCTGGCGTCGTAGTCGGGATTCGGATCCATGCGCGAAGTGTAGCCCGCAGCGAGTCCCGCGCAGCGGGGATCAGGCCCATTGCCTACACTGGCCAACTAGTTGATTGGTAACCCGGGGTTTCCCCGCCGTACGCAGAGAGTAGAGAATGCCGCCAGAGAACGGCCAGACCCGCCGCGAAGAGTTGCTGGCCGTAGCCACCAAGCTGTTCGCCGCCCGCGGCTACCACGGCACCCGGATGGATGATGTCGCCGATGTCGTGGGGCTGAACAAGGCGACGGTCTATCACTACTACGCGAGCAAGTCGCTGATCCTGTTCGACATCTATCAGCGGGCCGGCCAGCGGACCCTGGCCGCCGTCCACGACGACCCGTCGTGGTCCGCGCGCGAGGCGCTCTACCAATACACCCTGCGGCTGCTGAACCAGATCGCCGAGAACCCCGAGGGCGCGGCGGTGTACTTCCAGGAGCAGCCCTACATCGCCGAGTGGTTCACCGAGGAGCAGGTCGCCGAGGTCCGCAAGACCGAGACCCAGGTCTACGAGCACGTCCACGGCCTGATCGACCGCGGCATTGCCAGCGGCGAGTTCTACCCGTGCGACTCCCATGTGCTGGCGCTGGGCTACATCGGCATGACCCTGGGCGCCTACCGCTGGCTGCGGCCGCACGGTCGGCGCAGCGAGAAGGAGATCGCCGCGGAGTTCAGCCTGGCGTTGTTGCGCGGCCTGATCCGCGACGAGAACGTCCGCACCGAGTCGCCCCTGGGCCTGGGTCTGGCCAGCTCAGAGAAGTAGGCCGAGAAGTAGTTCGGGGCGACGGCGGCGCTGCCGTTAGGATTCCGCAATGCCCATCGTGAGCAAGACCCTGGAAGTGGCCGCCGACGAGGCGTTGATCCTGTCGATCGTCGCGGATTTCGAGGCGTACCCGCAGTGGAACGAAGAGGTCAAGGGCTGCTGGATCCTGCACCGCTACGACGACGGCCGGCCCAGTCAGTTGCGTCTGGACACCCTGATCCAGGGCAACGAGGGCACCTACATCCAGGCCGTCTACTACCCGGCGCCCAACCAGATCCAGACGGTGATGCAGCAGGGTGAGCACTTCTCCAAGCAGGAGCAGTTGTTCTCCGTGGTCGGCATGGGCCCGACGTCGCTGCTGACCGTCGACATGGACGTCGAGACCACGTTCCCGGTGCCGGCGATGATGGTCAAGAAGGTCGCCAACGAGGCCCTCGAGCACCTGGCCGACAACCTCAAGGCGCGCGCCGAGGCGCTGGCCGGCTGACTCCCGCCGGTTTCGGCCTACAGTCGTAGGTATGCCGAACTCCGATCCGCTTCCGCAGGCAAATCCCGCCGACGTGGCCGAACAGACGTCCGGCCTCGACGACTCCGACCTCGACGACGACGAGCCCGTCACCGAGATCCCGCTGGAGACCGATCCGGTGGACTACAGCGAGCAGCGCGAGGTCGTCGACCTGTCCGACGACGGGTACGAGGACAGCGCCGAATAGCGGACGGTCAGTCCCACATCCCGCTGTCCCGGAGCAGGCCGGTGAGCCGCCGCGCGCCGTCGGTGAACTGCCATTCGGTGAGTTCGACGACGGTGTCCACATCGCCTTGGCGCAGCGCCTCGATGAGCTGTTTGTGGTTGGCGACGGCCTGGGCGCCCCAGTCGGGGTCCGAGGCGTACACCTTGGCCGGCATGTAGCGCGCGACGTGGAGCAGGAACCAGGCCAGCTTGGTCCGCTCGGCGCTGTGGTTGAACGCGCGGTGGAAGGCGAACTCGGCGGCCTGCACCGCCTCCACATCGCCGGCGTCGACGGCGCGCGCCAGTTCGTCGTTGAGGGCGACGAGGGTGTCGATCTGTTCGGCGGTGATGTTCGCGACCGCGGAGGCGGCCAGTTCCTTGGCGATGGTCGCCTGCAGCCAGAAGATGTCCTCGATGTCGACTTCGTTCAGCGGCATCACGACGTGGCCGCGGTGCGGTTCGAGGCGCACCATGCCCTCGCCGCGCAGCGTCAGCAGCGCCTCGCGCACCGGGGTGATGCTGACCCCGAGCGCCGCGGCGGTCTCGTCGAGCCGGATGAAGGTCCCGGGCCGCAACTCGCCGGAGGTGATGGCGGTGCGCAGGTGCGCGGCGACCTCCTCGGAGAGTTGTTCGCGACGCAGCGCGCGACGGGCCGCGGGCTTGGCGTGGGCCGGTGCGTTCACGGTGACCTTTCCCGCCCGGTTGGGCTTGTCTGAATGCCGCTGAACTCATAGTGTGACCAGTACAACTCAATGTTTGATCAAATGTAAGATTCCCGCAAGTCCGAGCAAGAGGGAGCGACCGTTGACCGCGCAGTTGGCCGAAGGTGCGACCAGTCAGACGCCCGCCGAGCAGCCCTACCTGGCTCGTCGGCAGAACTGGGTGACCCAGTTGACGCGGCACGCCCAGATGCAGCCCGAGGCGACCGCGCTGCGGTTCCTCGGCAAGACCACCACCTGGGGCGAACTCGACGCGCGGGTGACGGCCCTGGGTGATGCGCTGCGGCGCCGCGGGGTCGGGTTCGGCGACCGGGTGATGATCCTGATGCTCAACCGCACCGAGTTCATCGAGGCCATGCTGGCCGCCAACCGGATCGGCGCCATCGCGGTCCCGGTGAACTTCCGCCTCACCCCGCCCGAACTCGGCTTCCTGGTCCAGGACTGCGAGGCCCGCGTCGTCATCACCGAACCGGTGCTCGCCGGCGTCGCGACCGCGGTGCGCGAGCTGGCCCCGCTGCTCGAGACGGTGATCGTGGCCGACTCGCCCACCGAGGACGGCCTGCTGGGCTACGAGGACCTGCTCGTCGAAGACGGTGAAACCCAGCCCGCCGCCGACGTTCCCAACGACAACCCGGCGCTGATCATGTACACCTCGGGCACCACCGGCCGGCCCAAGGGCGCGGTGCTGACCCACACCAACCTGACCGGTCAGACCATGACCATGCTGTTCACCAACGGCGCGGACCTCAACAACGACGTCGGCTTCATCGGCGTGCCGCTGTTCCACATCGCCGGGGTGGGCAACCTGTTGGTCGGCCTGACCCTGGGCCGGCCCATCGTGATCAATCCGCTCGGCGCCTTCGACCCGGGCCAACTGCTCGACCTGCTCGAGGCCGAGAAGGTCACGGGTGTCTTCCTGGTGCCCGCGCAGTGGCAGGCCGTGTGCGCCGTGCAGCGCGCGCAACCGCGCGACCTCCGGCTGCGCGTCATCTCCTGGGGCGCCGCGCCGGCATCGGACACGCTGCTGCGCGAGATGGCCGAGGTATTCCCGGACTCCAACATCCTGGCGGCGTTCGGCCAGACCGAGATGTCCCCGGTGACGGCGATGCTGCTGGGCGACGACGCGCTGCGCAAGCTGGGCTCGGTGGGCCGGGTCATCCCGACCGTGGCCGCCCGCGTGGTCGACGAGAACATGGACGACGTGCCGGTGGGCGAGGTCGGCGAAATCGTCTACCGCGCACCCACTTTGATGGCCGGTTACTGGAACAACCCGCAGGCCACGGCCGAGGCGTTCGCCGGCGGTTGGTTCCACTCGGGGGATCTGGTCCGGATGGACGACGAGGGTTACATCTGGGTAGTCGACCGCAAGAAGGACATGATCATCTCCGGCGGCGAGAACATCTACTGCGCCGAGGTGGAGAACGTCCTGGCCGCGCACCCGGCGATCGTGGAGGTGGCCGTCATCGGCCGCAAGCACGAGAAGTGGGGTGAGGTACCGATCGCGGTGGCGGCGGTCTCCGACGCGCAGGTCCGCCTCGAGGATCTCGCGGAGTTCCTCAGCGCGCGGCTGGCCCGGTACAAGCATCCGAAGGGTCTGGAGATCGTCGACGCGCTGCCGCGCAACCCGTCCGGCAAAGTTTTGAAAACCGAACTGCGGGAGCGATTCAGCGCCGACACGGACGCCGAGTCGCAGGGTTAAGTTCCTCGAATCCGCCGGTTTTCGCGCGAATCCGAAGGGATTGACGGGGTTGACAAATTGTCGAGTGTCTCAATTGAGAGTTAATCGCGCCGATGGCATACCGGGGACAAGCGGTATCGGGTACATTCCTGTGGGCTGGCTTACTACTGGAGAGTAGTAAGGCGGTGGTCACATTGACGCGATCGGGCCAAGGAGGGGGCGTGCGGAACCGCCAGCTGCTGCCCTGCGACGCTCGGGGCGTTTCTCTCCACGGCCGGCAGAAGGCGGCCGGGTGACTGCATCGACGAACCTCACCGGCTACGTGCGCGACCAACTGCGCACCCCCCTGGAACTGGTCGGCGGATTCTTCCGGATGTGCGTGCTCACCGGCAAATCGGTGCTCCGCCCGTTCGAGTGGCGCGAGTTCATCGAGCAGAGCTGGTTCCTCATGCGGGTGGCCTTCCTGCCCACCGTCGCGGTCTCCATCCCGCTGACGGTGCTCATCATCTTCACGCTGAACATCTTGTTGGCCGAGTTCGGTGCCGCCGACGTCTCCGGGGCCGGTGCGGCCCTGGGCGCGGTGACCCAGCTCGGGCCGCTGGTGACGGTGCTGGTGGTCGCCGGCGCCGGCTCGACGGCCATCTGCGCGGACCTCGGCGCCCGGACCATCCGCGAGGAGATCGACGCGCTCGAGGTGCTGGGCATCGACCCCATCCACCGCCTGGTGCTGCCGCGGGTGGTCGCCTCGACCTTCGTGGCATTCCTGCTCAACGGCGCGGTGATCACCATCGGCCTGGTCGGCGGCTACATCTTCGGCGTCTACATCCAAAACGTCTCGGCGGGTGCCTATGTCGCGACGCTGACGCTGATCACCGGCCTGCCCGAGGTCATCATCTCGGTCATCAAGGCGCTGACGTTCGGACTCATCGCCGGGCTCGTCGGCTGCTACCGCGGCCTGACCGTCTCGGGCGGCGCCAAGGGTGTGGGCACCGCGGTCAACGAGACGTTGGTGCTGTGCGTCGTGGCGCTGTTCGCCGTCAACGTCGTGCTGACCACCATCGGCGTCCGCTTCGGGACCGGGAACTGAGGGGTAAGCCATGTCGACCACTCAAGTCCTGCGCAGCCGGTTCCCCCGGGCCTACGGGGAGGTCACCAATCTGGTCAGCGCGCCGGCCCGGTTCCTCGACAGCCTCGGCCACGTGGCCTGGTTCTGCCTGCAGGCCATCGGCTCGATCGTGCACGCGCTGCGCCACTATCGGCGCGAGGTGCTGCGGCTGATCGCCGAAATCGGCATGGGCACCGGCGCAATGGCCGTCATCGGCGGCACCGTGGCCATCATCGGCTTCGTCACGCTGAGCGCGGGGTCGCTGATCGCCATCCAGGGTTTCGCCTCGCTGGGCAACATCGGCGTGGAGGCGTTCACGGGCTTCTTCGCCGCACTGGCCAACGTCCGCGTCGTCGCGCCCATCGTCACCGGGCAGGCGCTGGCGGCCACCGTCGGCGCCGGCGCCACCGCCGAGTTGGGCGCCATGCGGATCAGCGAGGAGATCGACGCGCTGGAAGTGATGGGCATCAAGTCCATCTCGTACCTGGTGTCCACGCGCATCCTGGCCGGCACCGTCGTCATCATCCCGCTGTACGCCATGGCCATCCTGCTGTCGTTCTTCTCGGCGCAGGTGGTCACCACCGTGTTCTACGCGCAGTCGGTGGGCACCTACTCGCACTACTTCAACACGTTCCTGCGCGTCGACGACGTGTTCTGGTCGTTCCTGCAGGTGATCATCATGTCGGTGATCGTGATGCTCAACCATTGCTACTTCGGCTATTTCGCCAGCGGCGGCGCCGTCGGCGTCGGGGAGGCCGTGGGCAAGTCGATGCGCACCTCGCTGGTGGCCATCGTGGTGGTCGTCCTGTTCGCTTCGTTGGCGCTGTATGGCACCGACCCGAACTTCAACCTGACGGTGTGACGCCATGACGACACGGATGGATCAGGTTCGCGCAGGCGAGAACAAACCGCGCACCCCGCCGTACAAGTTGGCGGGGCTGGTCTTCGCGTTGGTCACCGCGCTGGTGGCCACGGTGCTCTACATCCAGTTCCGCGGCGGCTTCGACGACAAGACCGAGCTGACGCTGGTCGCCGAGCGCGCGGGTCTGGTGATGGACCCCGGTTCGAAGGTGACGTTCAACGGCGTCCAGATCGGCCGGGTGGCCGCGGTGAATCCGCTGGAGCAGGACGGCACCACCAAGGCGCAGTTGACGTTGGACGTCGACCCCCGCTACATCGATCTGATCCCGGCCAACGTGCAGGCCAACATCCAGGCCACCACGGTGTTCGGCAACAAGTACGTGTCATTCACCTCGCCGAAGGACCCGGTGGCCCAACGGATCAGCTCCGACGACGTCATCGACGTCTCGGGGGTGACCACGGAGTTCAACACGCTGTTCGAGACCATCACCTCGATCTCCGAGCAGATCGACCCGATCAAGCTGAACCTGACGCTGAGCGCGGCGGCCGAATCGCTGACCGGCCTGGGTGACAAGTTCGGCGAGTCGCTGGTCAACGGCAACGCGATCCTCGACGAGGTCAACCCGCGGATGCCCCAACTGCGTTACG
>JAEWRC010000085.1 GCA_023460175.1 Actinomycetes bacterium | reverse complement strand
GTTCGGGTCCGCCGGAGGTGGCGGCGGCGCATTGGGGTCCGCCGGAGGTGGCGGCGCATTGGGGTCCGCCGGCGGCGGAGCGGGCGCCTCGGTCCCCGGCGCCGGAGGCGGCGGCGGGACCGGGTCGGCATAGGCCAAAGCGCCCGGCATCATCAGGGTGACGGCGCCCAGGCCAGAGGCCGCGGCGACCGCCAGCGATGCCCGCATACCCTTACGCGGCTTCGAGTTGAGGTCCGGCTGACTCATGGCGACGAACCTACCGTGTTACGGCCGTGACGCAAGTGCGACTTGCTCACGATGCGCTGCTGATTTCTCGCGTTTTAACAGGCCCGCCGGGCCGGATTGTGTCGCGATCGTGGCCGCGTCGAGTTTCGCCGCCTAGCTACTGTCCAGTAACATTGCTGGCGGTCGACGCCGTCACGCACGGAAACCCCAGGCACCGGCCCTTCGGTGTGCCACGATCGACTAGCGAATGGCGCTACTGGGGTTCAGCGGTGAACACGACAGGAGAGGTCATGGCGATGGAGGTGCTGGTTACCGGCGGAGATACCGAGCTGGGTCGCGCGGTCGCCGAGGAATTCCGCGACGCCGGCCACAATGTCGTCATCTCCGGCGCCCGCCGCGACGAACTCGAGATCGCCGCCAAGGAACTCGAGGTCAACTGCATCGTCTGCGATCCGACCGACCCCGCGGCCCTGGCCGAGGCCCGCACGTCGTTCCCGCACCACCTCGACACCATCGTCAACATCCCCGCGGTCCGACACGACGCCGGCGACCCGCGCACCTTCACCCCCGCCCAGCACGCGGCGGCCTGGCACCAGGCGCTCGACGCCACCGTGCTGGCCCCGGTGCTGACGCTGCAGACCATCGGCGACCACCTGCGCTCGGGCGGCTCGATCATCAGCGTCGTCCCGGAAACCCCGCGCGACGGCAGCGCCGCGGCCGCCGTCAAGGCCGCGCTCGCGGATTGGACCGCCGGCCAGGCCACCCAATGGGGCACCCGCGGCATCACGGTCAATGTCGTGGCCACCGGGCACGGCACCGAGCCCGGCTACGAGGGCCTGACCACCGTTCCCCCCTCGGTGGCCGGCGAGATCGCCCGGCTCACCCTGTTCCTGACCTCGCCGTCGGCCCGGCACGTCACCGGCCAGACCCTGCACGTCAGCAGCGGTGTGCCCGCGCATTTCGGCTGAGCGCCCCAGGGGCCGGTGAGTAGGGTCGAACCGTGACGATCAAACTCGGCCTCCAGATCCCGAAATTTTCCGACGACGCCGGCATCGAGCAGCTGTTCCCGACGGTGCTCGCGCAGGCCCGCGAGGCCGACGAGGCGGGCTTCGACGCCGTGTTTGTGATGGACCACTTCTATCAGCTGCCCATGCTGGGATCGCCGGATCAGCCGATGCTCGAGGCCTACACGGCGCTCGGGGCGCTGGCCACCGCGACCGAGAACGTGCAGTTGGGCACCCTGGTCACCGGCAACACCTACCGCAACCCGACGCTGCTGGCCAAGGCGATCACCACGCTGGACGTGGTCAGCGCGGGCCGGGCGGTCCTGGGCATCGGCACCGGCTGGTTCGAGCTCGAACATCAGCAACTCGGCTTCGAGTTCGGCACGTTCACCGAACGTTTCGCCAAGCTCGGCGAGGCGCTGCAGATCATCCTGCCGATGCTGGCCGGCGAACGGCCGAGCGTCGACGGCAAGTACTACAAGACCAGCGAGGCCTTCGCCAATCCGCGCTACCGCGACCACATCCCGCTGATGATCGGCGGCAGCGGCGAGAAGAAGACCATTCCGTTGGCGGCCAAGCACTTCGACCACCTCAACCTGATCACCTCGTTCGATGCGTTGCCGCACAAGATCGACGTGGTGCGCCGCCGCTGCGAGGACATCGACCGCGACCCCGCGACGCTGGAGACCAGCATGTTGATCACGGTGATCGTCGACCAGAACGGCTCCCCCGACACGCTGCCCGAGGCCATCCGCGGCAACACCGCGATCGGCGGCCCAGAGGCCATCGCCGAGCAGATCAAGACCAAGGTGCTCGACGCCGGCGTCGACGGCATCATCTTCAATCTGCCGTTCTACACCCCCGGCGTCATCGCGTCGGTCGGCCAGGCGGTCCGAGCGGTGCTGGCGAACTGATATCTCGGTGGGCCCGAGTTGACGTCGGCGGCTACGGTGAAGGGGTACTACCGATGTGTCCCTTGTCGAGGAGCCAATTGTGAGCCATCCCGGAGCAACGCCCTCCGATCGGCATAAGGTCGTCATCATCGGGTCAGGGTTCGGCGGCCTGACCGCCGCCAAGAAGCTCAAGCGCGCCGATGTCGACGTCAAGCTGATCGCCAAGACCACCCATCACCTGTTCCAGCCACTGCTCTACCAGGTGGCGACGGGCATCATCTCCGAGGGCGAGATCGCCCCGCCCACCCGGCTGATCCTGCGCAAGCAGCGCAACGCCCAGGTGCTGCTGGGCGAGGTCACCCACATCGACCTGGAGAACCAGACGGTCGATTCGGTGCTGCTCGGCCACACCTACCGCACGCCCTATGACTCGCTGATCGTCGCGGCCGGCGCGGGCCAGTCCTATTTCGGCAACGACCATTTCGCCGAATGGGCCCCGGGCATGAAGACCATCGACGACGCGCTGGAACTGCGCGGGCGCATCCTGGGCGCCTTCGAGCAGGCCGAGCGGTCCAGCGACCCCGTCCGCCGCTCGAAGCTGCTGACCTTCGTGGTGGTCGGCGGCGGCCCCACCGGCGTCGAGATGGCCGGGCAGATCGCCGAATTGGCCGACGACACGCTGCGCGGCGCGTTCCGGCACATCGACCCGACCGAGGCGCACGTCATCCTGGTCGAGGGCGCCGGTCAGTTGCTGCCGCCGATGGGTGAGAAGCTCGGTAAGAAGGCCCAGAACCGGCTGGAGAAGATGGGCGTAGAGATCCAACTCGACGCCATGGTCACCGACGTGGACCGCAACGGCCTGGTGGTCAAGTACAAGGACGGCTCCACCAAGCGCATCGAATCGGCCTGCAAGGTGTGGTCGGCCGGCGTCTCGGCGAGCCCATTGGGCCGCGACCTGGCCAAGCAGGCCGGTGTCGAACTCGACCGCGCCGGGCGGGTCAAGGTGCTGCCGGACCTGAGCGTCCCCGGCCATCCCAACGTGTTCGTCGTCGGCGACATGATGGCCGTCGAGGGTGTGCCGGGCCAGGCCCAGGGCGCGATCCAGGGCGGCAAATACGCGGCGAACCTGATCAAGGCCGAACTCGGCGGCGCCGACCGGTCGACCCGCGAACCGTTCAGCTATTTCGACAAGGGGTCGATGGCCACGGTGTCGAAGTACTCCGCGGTCGCCAAGGTCGGCAAGCTCGAATTCGGCGGCTACATCGCCTGGTTGGCGTGGCTGTTCCTGCACCTGATCTACCTGGTCGGGTTCAAGACCAAGATCGCCACGCTGCTGTCCTGGGCGACCACGTTCCTCGCCCGCCAGCGCGGCCAGTTGACCATCACCGAGCAGCAGGCCTTCGCCCGCACCCGCATCGAACAACTCGAGGAGATCGCGGCCGCGGCCGAGGACGAAAAGGCCGCCAGCTAAGGTCTTTCGCCGCGTTCAGGCCGGTAACGCGTCGCCCTGCCAGCTGGTCAGCGCTCCCCCGGCCGCCAGCTCGAACACGGTCGCCCCGTCCCCGGGGCGCCGCGGGCCGGCCGGATAGCTCAGTTCGCTGATCGCCGCGCGCGGTGCGCCCAGCGCGTCGTCGCCCACCGCGCCGGCACCGAGGTCCACCCGATGACGCAGCAGCGGCCGACCCGACACGTCGGCCCGCGTCGTCGAGCTCCAATAGCCGGCGTGCTCACCGGATCTGCCGACCTGGACGCGTTCGCGCACCCGCAGCACCCCGGTACCGCCGACGCAGACGGTCAGCGCGGAGTGGTGCTCGGCGCCGCCGGCGACCACCGTGGGCTGCAGGTCGACGTCGAGGTCGCCCTCGACATCCAACTCCATTGCCGCGTGCGAGATCGGCGTCGCCGGGCCGGGCAGCGCGATGGCCGCCGCGACACTGCGCAGCCGCAGCGCGGCCCCGGCCTCGACGACCACCCGCACAAAGATCCGGTCGCCGCCCAGCGGGGTGGCGGCCGAGGACACCAGGTGCACGGTGTCCGCACCGGTGCACCGCCCGACGATGCCGCCGCGAGACTCGATGTGCGGCAGTCGATCCGGCCGGGCCACCACCAGGATGTGGGAGTCCATCATCCGGTGGGCACCGGCGCGCTCAGCTGGGTGCGCACCCAGTCGAGGACAGCCGCGGCCGACGGGTCCGCCGTGAGGCTGATCAGCACGGTGGGCCGGCCCGCGCGGACCGCGGCGGCGTCGCGGCGCATCACGTCGAGGTCGGCGCCGACCAGCGGGGCCAGGTCGGTCTTGTTGACCACCAACAGATCCGAGAAGGTCACCCCCGGCCCGCCCTTGCGCGGCACCTTGTCGCCGCCGGCCACGTCGACGACGAAGATCTGCACGTCCACCAGCCCGGCGGAGAAGGTCGCGGTCAGGTTGTCGCCGCCGGACTCGACCAGGATCAGATCGAGGTCCTCGTGCGCCGCGATCAGGTCTTCGATCGCATCGAGATTGGCGGTGATGTCGTCGCGGATGGCGGTGTGCGGGCATCCGCCGGTCTGCACGGCGGCGATCCGGTCGTCGGGCAGCACGGCGTGGCGGCGCAGGAAGTCGGCGTCCTCGGTCGTGTAGATGTCGTTGGTCAGCACCGCCAGCGAGAGTTCGTCGCGCAGCTGCCGGCACAGCGCGGCGACCAGCGCGGTCTTGCCCGAGCCCACCGGACCGCCGACGCCGATACGCAGCGGTTCGCCTGGCTGGCGTTCACGGCGGGGCCGCTCGCGGTGGCCGTGCGGTTGACCGTCGAGCAGATGTGGGGGCATGGGATTCCTTACTGCGGTGCGGGTTTCACGAGGCGAACAGTGGCCGGTCGCGGTGGGCGTGGCGCTGGGCCAGTACGTCGAGCAGCGGGTCGGACAGGTCGGCCGGCCCGGCGGCGGCCTCGGCCGCGGTCTGCTCGCACAGCCCGGCCAGTTCGAAGGTCAGCGCCGCGACGTCGGCCGGGTCCAGCGCCAGCAGGCGCTGCGCGGCCGTCGCCGACCCTGTCATGGTGGTGTACACCAGCGCCAGCGCGGTGTGGTCGGGGCTCAGTTCGGTGGCCCGGCCGACCATCCCGGACACCACGGCCAGGTGTGGTTCGCGGCCCAGCGCCGCCCACGGCTGCTGCGGCCAGACC
>JAEWRC010000084.1 GCA_023460175.1 Actinomycetes bacterium | reverse complement strand
GCCAACGTCCATGCGGCCCGGATGGTCAACGCGCCGAAGTCCATGCACTCGCGGTTGGGCGCCCGTACCGGCGTCGAGGTCGTGTTCCTGGCGGCCGCAGCGGTAGTGGTCGTCGGCAGCCTCTGAGCACCGACACGCAGTTTCTCATCAATATCTACGTCAGCAAAGGAATTTGAGATGACCAACCCCTACCTGGTGGGTGATTTCGCCCCACTGCACGAGGAGTTCACGCTCACCGACCTCGACGTCACCGGCAACGTCCCCGACTACCTCGACGGGCGTTACCTGCGTAACGGACCCAATCCGATCGGCGAGATCGATCCCGAGCTCTATCACTGGTTCCTCGGCGACGGCATGGTGCAGTACTCATTGGATTCGTCTACGACCGCGCCACCGATCGCAGCGATCTGGCGATCCTCGACGCCGAAACCTTGGGCACCGTCGCGAGCATCCACCTGCCGCACCGGGTGCCCGCCGGCTTCCACGGAAACTGGGTGCCCGCCGCGCGGTGAAGCTTCAGCTACTGATGAACCACCAACTATGTCGGAATCAAGTACCAGCACAGGAGTTAACGATGCCGCAGATCACGCCCGTCGGAACGACGGCGCGACTGACCGCAGCGGAGCGGGCCGCCGAGTCCGCACGCCCGGATCGGCTCTTCGATGACCCGTTCGCCGCGCTTCTAGCCGGGGAGGCGGGACGAGAGTTGGCTGCTCACTTCAGTAGGACAACCCCATTCGACAACCCCACAGTGGCGGTACGCACAAGGTTCTTCGACGATGCCCTGACTGCTCTGGTCGCCGGGTCTGCGGCTGGCGAACAGATCGTGTTGCTGGCGGCGGGCATGGACACTCGCGCCTACCGACTGGGTTTCCCGCCGGGAACCACCGTGTACGAGGTGGATCGTCCAGAGGTGCTCGGCCTCAAGGCATCTCTGCTAGCGGGGGTGGGCGCAGAAACCGCGGCGCCGAGCTGTACACTTCGAGCAGTGGCCGCGGACCCGGCTCACAACTGGCCGAGCGCGCTGCGGGGCGCCGGCCTGAGCGTGACCCGACCGGTGTGCTGGCTGGTCGAGGGGCTCACCCCGTATCTCACTACCGCTGAGGTCGACCTGCTGCTCGACCGGATCACTGCGCTTTCGGCGCCGGGAAGCCACCTGATGATCGACGTCCTCGGTCAATCCCTGCGGGAGCACCCCGCTCTGCAGCCGATGCTCGAACACCTCGCCCAGCGCGGCATGGCGTGGGTCTTCGGCACCGAGACGCCCGAAGCGCTTCTCACCCGGCGGGGCTGGCAGGCGCAAGCCACCTGCGTCGGAGAGGTCGGCAACGAACTGGACCGCTGGCCGTTTCCCCATGCTCCACGAGGAACCCCGGGGGTGCCACAGGGTTACTTTGTCCACGCGTGGCGGTGATCGCGATGCCCGAGTGCCCGCATCAGGACGCCGCGTCGGGTTCGACGCTGCCGTACTCGACGATTCGATGACCTTGGTTCACCTAACAAGACACAGCGGCGTCACAACACGCAGGAGGCACCTTCCGGCGGCAACTCGAGGTCGATCAAGTAGTCGGCGGCCATCTCGTTGACGCACTGGTTGGTTCCGGCCATCACGATGGTGTGGCCTTCGCCTTCCACGGTGAGCAGGGCAGCCCCGAGCGACTCGGCCAGCTGGATGCCGCCGGCGTGCGGTGTGGTGGGATCACCGGTGATCGACACCACCAGCGTGGGCGGCAGTCCCTCGATGCCGGTCGCGTACGGGTAGCCCAAGGTCGGCTCGACCGGCCAATGCTCGCACCCGTCGCGAGCACCGGTCAGTGCGACTCCGGGGTCCATGAAGGGTGCTGCTTCAAAGATGCTGGTGCGCAGCGCACTTCCCTCTTCCTCGCTGAGGCGTTCCTCGTCCATGCAGTTGATCGCGTAGAGTGCCTCGGCGAAGTTGGGCCAACGCCCCTCGGCGTCGCGGAGCGAGAAGTCATAGTTGAGCTGGAGCAGTTCGTCGCCGCGGCCCTGCCGTAGTTGCGTTATCCCGGCGATGATTCGGGGCCAGGCCGCCTCGGTGTAGAGACCGGCGACCACGCCGCCGATCGCTTCGTCGAAGCCCAGGTCGGAGTTCAGCGCCGGCACGGGCTTTTCGTATAGCGGCCGCACGATCTGGTGAAACTTTTCAGTAGCCCGGGTGGGGTCGTCGCCCAGCGGACAGTCGGCCTGCGTGGCACAGAACGCGGCCATCTGCTCGAAGGAGCGCTGGAACCCGGTGTACGCACCGACCCTGCGCTCGACCGTGCCCTGAGTCGGATCGATGGCGCCGTCGAGCAGCATCGCTCGCACGTTCTGCGGGAACTGCTCGGCGTAGACGGCGCCGAGTCGCGTCCCGTAACTCTGCCCCAGGAAGGTGAGCTGTTCATCGCCGAGGACGGCGCGCACCACGTCGATGTCACGCGCCGCGTCGCGGGTGCCGACACTGGTCAGCACGTCGACGCCACCCGAGCGCTCGGCACACTGATCGAGAATGTCTTTCGTATTCTGTTCTGTCCATTGCACGGCGGTGCCCTGCGTGCTCAATATGATGTCGCCGCTATCGGCCACGGCATCGGTGAAGCAATCGATGGCAGGCTCCGAGCTGCCCACGCCGCGCGGGTCGAAGCCGACCAGGTCAAAACTTTCGGTCAGGCGGGCAGCCGGCAGCGACATCGCCGTCGCCGCGGTGGCGAACAACCCCGAGCCGCCCGGCCCGCCGGGGTTGATCACCAACGATCCGATGGGCTGACCGCGCGCCGGTACCCGTGCGACGGCCAGGTGCGCTGTCTTGCCGTCCGGATCCTGGTAATCCAGCGGCACTTCCAGGCGTCCGCATTCCATGGTCGGCGCCTGGGCGAAGACGGCGCGCTCGATCGCTGTGTTGGCGTAGCCCTCACAGGCCTCCCAGGCGATCTGTTGGGAGTAGAACTGCGTCAGGCCCGATGGTGTGTCTGCTGGTGGGGCTATGGTGCAGGCCGTCATCGCGGCGAGAATCACGAGGGTGCCCAACATGGCTGGAGCCCAGCGCTTCTGGAGCCGTGGCGACATCGAAGAGTCCGTTCGTTTTGTGGTCGGGTATGGCGGATCAGAACTGGCTGCCGCCGCCGTCGACGTAGATCTCTGCGCCGGTCATGAAGGCGCTGGCGTCGGAGGCCAAGAACGCGACCACACTGCTGACCTCCTCCGGCCGGGCAAGGCGCTTCATGGGCATCGAGGAGGCCAACGCTGCGAGGCCGTCGTCGTCGCCGGAGAAGAGTTCCTTCAATCCCGGAGTCTCCGTGAGTCCGGGAGCGACGACGTTGACGCGGATCTTGCGGTCGACCAGTTCCGCGGCCCAGCTGCGGGCCAAGGACCGGATTGCGGTCTTGGAGGCGGCGTAGACGCTGGTGCCGGGATTCGCCTTCACGTCGCCGCTGGAACCGCACAGAATGACCGATGCGCCTTCGTTGAGCAGCGGAAGGGCGGCCTGCACGGTGAAGATGATGCCGCCGACATTAGTGTTGAACGCCGTCGTGTAGTGCTCCCAGGTGATCTCGCCCAGCGGCGCGACCTCGGCGATACCCGCATTGGCGAAGACGACGTCGAGACCGCGCCCCGGTGCCTCGACGGTGGCCACGACGCGGTCGAGATCGGACTGCTGTGTCACGTCGGCGCGGATGTAGGTGGCCCGACCTTCCCCGATGCCGGCGACGGCCTGTTCGAGGGCGTCTTCGCGACGTCCCACCAGGAACACGTAGGCACCATCCTGAGCGAGCGCCCGCGCCGCGGCGAGCCCGATTCCCGATGTTGCTCCGGTGACCAGCGCGGTCTTATCTGTTGATGATGGCATGCGAACCTCCAGTTTCGTACCGATCGCTCGTGGCTTCGGCGTAGGGGTAAATCAGTTGACCGGACGCGAGATGCGGGTTCACCAGCACTGGGGCCAAACCACCGCAACGGGTGACCAAAATGACGGTACGGCTCGGTCCGTCTCGTGTCAAGACGGACCGGTTCGTGTTGCCTTAGCGCCGTGTCCATCGCTAAGGTTCTTGCATGTCCGCCTACGTTCCTGACCCCAGCCGACGCAACGAGCACTCGCGGCGGGCGATCCTAGACGCGGCCCTGTCCCTGGTCGGTGAGCTCGGCTACGACAAGGTTTCGATCGAGGCCATCGCCAGGCGAGCGGGCTGCGGTAAGCAGACCATCTACCGCTGGTGGTCGTCGAAGGGTGCGGTGGTCCTCGAAGCTGCCACCCAGTCGCTCAATCCCGTCGTCGTGTTCCCCGACACCGGTGACCTCGTCGCCGACCTGCGCGCCCAGTTGGTCGACATCCTCGAGTTGGTCACGACCACGAGTTTCGGAGCGGCATATCGGGGTGTGATCGCCGCCGGCCAGTCCGAGCCCGACCTGCTGGAGGCCGCCTACCAGCAGGTCGTCGAGCCCAACATCAAAGGGTTCAGCGCGCGGGCCGCCCTGGCGCAGCAGCGCGGCGAGATCCGCGCCGACGCCGACGTGGCAACCCTGCGCGACGTGCTCTACGGGGTGATCGAATACCGGATGTTCCACGCGATGCCGCTCGAACCCGAACACATCGACGCGCTTCTGAAGCTCACGTTCGAGGGCGTGCGGTGAGGATCTGAGTCTGCCTCAGTTCGACTGCGCGTCGGTCAGGATCTCGACCAGCGCCGGTCCGGGGTGGCTGAGCGCCGCTGCGATGGCAGCGCTCAGCTCCGCAGGGCTGCTGACCTGGATCCCGTAGGCGCCGCAATCCCGCGCGTACGCGGCGAAGTCTGGATTGTGCAGCGAGGTCTGCCATACCTCGTACTCGGAACTGCGCTGCTCCTGGGTGATCTTGCCGAGTTCACCGTTGTTGAGCAGGATGTGGGTGATATTCATGTCGTACTTGACCGCCGTGGTGAAGTCGGCGAGGTACTGGCCGAAGCCACCGTCGCCGGTGACGGCGATGACGGGGCGGTCGGGAACGGCGGCCCAGGCCCCCATGGCCGCCGGGAAGCCGAAACCGATGGACCCGAGGTAGCCCGACATGAGCACGGACTGTTGGCCTTTGGTCTCGAAATATCGCCCGAACGAGTACGCGTGGTTGCCCACATCCACTGTGAGCACGGCGTCGGCCGGGACGAGGTGGCTGAGTTCGGCGAAGACCGTCGCGGCAGCGATCCGGCCGTCGGGGTGCTTCTTGGCGGCACGGCGGACTTTCTCGGTGCGCCACACTGCCCATCGGTCAGCGACCTCCGGGCGTTGGTCGACCAGCGCCGGGTGGCTGCGCAGGCGTCGGGTCAGGGCCGACGCCGTCACCCCCACGTCGCCGAACACCGGAACCGTCACCGGGTTGAATCGGCCCAGCGCCAGCGGGTCGGTGTCGACTTGGACGATGGGCTTGTACGGCGATATGCCCGTGTGATTCGAGAAGGACGCGCCGAACACCACCAGCAGGTCTGCCTTGTTCATCATCCAGGATGCGACCGGGGTGCCCGAACGGCCCAGTGTGCCGCAGGCCAGCGGATGCTCGTCGGAGAGTTGGCCCTTGGCCTTGAAGGTGGTCAGCACCGGGGCCTGCAAGCGCTCGGCGAACGCAACGATGGCCGGCATGTCGAATTTCGCGCCGGCTCCGACGATGATCACCGGGCGGGTTGCGGCCTCGATGCGCTCGA
>JAEWRC010000083.1 GCA_023460175.1 Actinomycetes bacterium | reverse complement strand
CTTCTAGCGTGAGCGTGCTGCGTGCTGGACCCCCTTCAGCGCGAGCGTGCTTCGGGCTGAGGTCCCCTTCTAGCGCGAGCGTGCGCGTCCGCGGCCGACACGCCGCTGGAATTGCGTAGTTTGGGCACGCTCGCTGGCAGCCGTCGGGCTGTCGCGGCCTTGGCTGTTGCGGCCCGTAGGCGCTGCCGTGCTCGCCTGCGGCGTCGCGACTGTGCGGTGTCATACGCGCCACGCCGGTTGATCTCAAGTGGTCGCTGCAACACCTGAGTCTTCGGAGGGTGTTGTTCGATGGGGTTTCGTCCGCGTGGTTCGACGGCGCCGGAGTCGGCGCGAGAGGTGTTCTGGGAGGCGGTGCGGTCGGGGTTGTCGCCGACGGCCGCAGCGACGGTGGCCGGGGTAGCGGGTGCGACGGGCCGTAAATGGGCCAAGCAGGGCGGTTATCAGACCAACACGAAGCATTACGGCACCCGGTATTCATCAGCGGTGTGGGAGGCGTTTTGGGCGGCGCTGCGATCGGGGTGCTCTACGACGCAGGCCGCGGTGCTCGCTGGTGTGTCGGAGCACACCGCCCAGCATTGGGTCCAACAAGCTGGTTATGTGCCCAGAACGCCATCTGCTGCTGATGAAGCTGATCACGACCTTGACCTCGCACTCTCGGCGAAGTGGTTATCGTTTCGGGAACGCTGCTGGTTAGAGGAGCTTTTGGAGACCGGACATTCTCAGGTGGCAGCGGCTCGACGGCTACAACGCGATCCCTCGACGATCAGCCGCGAGGTGCGCCGTGGAGCGACTCGCTCTGGTTATCGTGCCCGGGTCGGTCAAGACGTCGCCGAGGCCAACGCCAAGCGGCCCAAGCCCCGTAAGCTCGACACCAACGAGGCCCTGCTAGGCGAGGTGCTGCACGGTCTGGAGAAGCGGCACAGCCCCGAGCAGATCTCGGGCCGGCTGCGGTTGGATTTCCCCGACGATCCGGAGATGTGGGTGTCACACGAGACGATCTATCAGGCCCTCTACGTGCAGCCGCGTGGTGAGCTGGCCCGGCTGGTCAGAGAAGCGCTGCGAACCGGTCGGGCTCGACGAAAGGCGCAGGGCCGCAACGACACCAGGCAAGGCAAGCTCAAAGACATGATCAACATCGCCGACCGTCCCAAGGAAGCTGACGACCGCGCGATCCCCGGGCATTGGGAGGGGGATCTGATCTTGGGCAGCACTGCCTCGGGCTCGGCGATTGGCACCATGGTCGAGCGCACCACCGGGTTCACGGTGCTGCTGCACCTGCCCGAAGACCGCACCGCTGCCACCCTGGCCGACGCCATGACCGCCAAGGTCCCCGATATCCCCGAGATCCTGCGCCGGTCGCTGACCTGGGACCAAGGCAGGGAGATGGCGCTGCACACCAAGATCACCGAGGCCACCGGGCTGCCGATCTACTTCTGCGACCCGCACAGCCCCTGGCAGCGTGGCACCAACGAAAACACCAACGGCCTGCTCCGCCAGTACTTCCCCAAAGGCACCGACCTGTCGTTCTACGGCCCCGGCTGGCTCGACGAGGTAGCCGCCGAACTCAACGCCCGACCACGCAAACGTCTCGGCTGGAGAACCCCCGCCGAAGAACTCGACCGGCTACTGTCAGAGCCGTCCACATTCGTTGCAGCCACCGCTTGAATCCAACCCGTTATCGCGTATGAGACTGCACGTTCGAGGCCGAAAACCGCCGCTGAGCACCCGATTTGGAGTCCTGGCATCGGGTAGGTAACCTAGTGTTCACCCGTCGCGGGGTGGAGCAGCTCGGTAGCTCGCTGGGCTCATAACCCAGAGGTCGCAGGTTCGAATCCTGTCCCCGCTACTAACGAGAATGGCCCTCAAGCACACGCTTGGGGGCCATTCTCCATGTACGCCCAGCATGGGCATTCGCTTGGAGGTGTGAGTCCTCTGGAGGTGAAGGTGGTTTAGCGGCTCTTCGGATTGCAGCGGGGTCCGATGGGGTTTGTCGGGTCGGCGTGGCGTGCGGTCTGGGGAACGAAGGTGCCTGAGTCTTTGAAGCGTGACCATCAAATCCAAAAGCACCTTCGTTCGTTGTGAGCCTAGTCAGATCGTCGAAGCCCTGGTCGGACTCAAGGACGTCCGTGTCCTTGCCCTCCGACGTATCGGTCCCGAAGTCGAGCTCGTGGTCGAGCAGACCGTCATCGCCCGGTGCTGCCCGACCTGCGGGGGCCCCGGCCAGATCAAGGAACGGCCGACCGTGCGCTACGTCGACTTGCCCGTCTACGGGCAGCCGATGCGGCTGGCCTGGCGCAAGCACCGGTTGATCTGTCGGCGACCCGACTGTGCCGGAGCGAGCTGGACAAGTGCTGATCACCGCATCGCGGCCAAGAACTGCCTCCGGAGGACCCGGTGTGCCAAATGGGCCACGATGCAGGTCGGGACAGGTCGTGCGGTCTCCGATGTCGCCGGTAAGTTGTCGTGTGACTGGCACACCGTCAACGACGCGGTCATGACCTACGGTGGGGCGCTGCTGGCTGCCGACCGGCGCCGCCTCAACGCCACCACCGCGATCGGCTTGGACGAGACCTCGTTTGTGAAACTCTCACGCCACCGCGCCCGCTCGTATGCGACCACCGTCGCCGATGTCGCCAACCACCAGATCATCGAAATCCTGCCCACCCGAAGCTATGTCGACGTCGCGGGCTGGATCGACGAACAACCCCCCGGATGGAAACACCGCATCCGCTTCGGCGCCCTGGACATGTCGGCGACCTACGCCGCGGTCTACACGGTGATGCTGCCCCGCGCCGCTCAGGTCGTGGACCCCTTCCACTGCGTGCAACTGGCCAACCGGGCACTCGACGAGATCCGACGACGCGTACAACGCGAACAAACAGGCCACCGCGGACGACGCAACGACCCCCTCTACCGGGTCCGCCGCGTCTTGCTGACCGGAGAGGAATGCCTCGACGCCAAAGCCACCCAACGTCTGAGTTCACTACTGCAACTCGGTGATCCCCACGGCGAAGTCGCCCTGGCCTACCGCGTCAAGGAACGCCTGCGCGAGTTCTACCGCGCCACCGACATCCAGACCGCCCGCGCGATGCTCTCCGAACTGATCGAACACTGCCTACGCCCAGGCCTGCCACCCGAACTCAACAAACTCGCCCGCACCCTCAAGGCCTGGTTCGACAAGATCGCCAACGCGTTTGATGCGTTTGATCAGGTTGTTGAGGGCGCATCCGAGCATTGCTCTACGCCGGCAAACCCAACTGGCGGGTCCTCACATCCATCGTCGTCCAATGAACACCACACCCCGGCAAGATCCGAAGAGCCGGTTTAGCGACTGGCTGCTGGAGCGCCGCAAGCGGGCCGAATCCGCGTCGGTCATCGTGGTCGCCGACTGCTACCTGGCCGACGTCTCGACGCGGCGGATGGACAAGTTGGTCAAGGCCCTGGGTATCGATTCGCTGAGCAAATCGCAGATCAGCCGGATGGCCACCTACCTCGACGAACACGTCGAGCAGTTCCGCCACCTCCCGCTGGATGCCGCCGGCCTGTTCACCTTCGTCGCTGCTGATGCGTTGACGATGCAGGTCCACGAAGGCGGCCGCGTCGTCCACGGGGTGGTGCTGCTGGCCACCGAAGTCAACGGTGACGGGCACCGCGAAGTCCTGGGTATGCGGGTGGTCACCAGCGAGACCGAAGGATCATCGATCTACTCAGCACCGAAAACGAGCAACGCAGGCAAGGCGGCCATTCGACCGCGCAAGCTCGATTCGTCCGGGCAAGGCGACCTTCTCCCGAGCCAGCACGCTGGGTCTCGTAATTCAGGACGCGAACGGGGTGTCGCCCCTGGCGTCAACGCAATATGGCGCTGTGCGCAGTTGCCGATGGACTCTATATTGCTAGAGTAGCTTTGGTGGGTATCCATTCGCACATTGCGGCGCACGGGGTCGAGAGGATGATCGAATGAACGTCGACGACCTGATTTTGGTGAGTATCGATGACCATGTGGTGGAGCCGCCGGACATGTTCCTCAACCATGTGCCGGCGAAGTTCAGGCCGGAGGCTCCGATCGTCGTTACCGATGACAAGGGTGTCGACCAGTGGATGTATCAGGGGCGGCCGCAGGGCGTGTCCGGGCTGAATGCGGTGGTGTCCTGGCCAGCCGAGGAGTGGGGCCGTGACCCGGCCGGCTTCGCAGAGATGCGTCCTGGAGTGTACGACGTGCACGAGCGGGTTCGCGATATGGACCGTAACGGCATCCTGGCCTCGATGTGCTTCCCGACGTTCACCGGCTTTTCCGCCCGCCATCTCAACATGCACCGCGAGGAGGCCACCCTGGTGATGGTGTCGGCCTACAACGACTGGCATATCGACGAGTGGGCCGGATCGTATCCTGATCGCTTCATCCCGATCGCCATTCTGCCGACGTGGAACGTTGAGGCAATGTGTGCCGAGATTCGCCGGGTGGCCGCCAAGGGTTGTCGCGCCATCACGATGCCTGAGCTGCCGCACTTGGAGGGCCTGCCGAGTTATTTCAACGAGGACTACTGGGGACCGGTGTTCCGGACCCTGTCCGAGGAGAACGTGGTGATGTGTCTGCACATCGGAACGGGCTTCGGCGCACTCGATTTGGCGCCCGAGGCTCCGATCGACAACCTCTTCGTGTTGGCGACCCAAATCTCCGCAATCTGCGCGCAGGACCTTCTTTGGGGTCCGGCGATGCGAAACTATCCGGATCTGAAGTTCGCGTTTTCTGAGGGCGGCATCGGCTGGATCCCGTTTTTCTTGGACCGCTGCGATCGGCACTACACCAACCAGAAGTGGTTGCGCCGCGACTTCGGCGGCCGCCTGCCCAGCGATGTTTTTCGGGAGCACTCGCTGGCCTGCTACGTCACCGACAAGACGTCGTTGCTGCTGCGCCACCAGATCGGGATCGACATCATCGCCTGGGAGTGTGACTACCCGCACTCGGATTGTTTCTGGCCTGACGCTCCCGAGCAGGTGCTGGCCGAGCTGAACGCCGCGGGTGCGTCGGATTCCGACATCAACAAGATCACCTGGGAGAACTCCTGCCGGTTCTTCGGCTGGGACCCGTTCAAGCTCACGCCGCGGGAAGGAGCCACCGTGGGCGCGCTGCGCGTCAAGGGCGCCGATGTCGACACTTCGATCCGGCCGCGCGCCGAGTGGGCCCGCCTCTACGAGCAGAAGCACCTATCGACCACGTAGGCCATTCCGTGCTGCCATTTCATCAGCAGAGCGCGTGTACGGCCGCCGACACCGCGAACGCAGGGCGCGGTTAGACTCCCCGGGTTATGCGCCGTAAGCCGAATCCACTGCAACGACGTCGTGAATTGTGTGATGCGGCGATTCGTCTGCTGTCCGACGACGGCATCAAGGGTGTAAGCCACCTCAAGGTCGATCGGAAAGCGTCGGTGCCCGAGGGCACCACGTCATTCTATTTCCGGACTCGTGCTGCGTTGCTTCATGCGGTTGCTGAGCGCGTCGCCGAACTGGATCTCAAAGATCTGGCGGCGGCGACGAGGGTACCCGCGCCCGCCGCCAATGGGGATTCGGGTATTTCGGAGACGTCAGGGCTGGCCCGCCTGGTGGCTCGTTCCGCCACGGGTACACGCCGCATGAGGGCCAAGGCGCGCAACGAACTTGCGTTGGAAGCGGCCCGGGATCCGGCGCTCGCGGATGCGCTGCGGGGCTACGATGAGGTTTTCTTCGACCTTATTCGCAAAGCTGTGATGCGGTTCTGGCCGGAAGGTTCAGACTCGGAGGAGCGGATTGTCGACGAGCAGACGTACGCCGTGATGATGTTCATCAGCGGTGTGTTGTTCACCCGTTCCAGTGGCGAGACGCGCGCAAGAACTGCGCAGCAGCTCGACAGTCTCATCTTGGGCATCGTCGCTGGTATCGGTGGCGTCTTGGGTCAATCGGCTCCCCACGGGAAGCGGAAGCCGCAGTCGCGTTCGGTGCGGCGTTGAACTGCCTGTCTGCTCGTCGGTTCTCTCTATTCCCGTGGTTTGAGCCAAGGGTGTCAGCTTGAGCCCCACTTCCCGCGCACTGGGAAGCGCCTGATTGACAGTACGGTCATTGAGATCAGCTGAGTGCAGGGGTGATTGACCTCGGCAACTACGTCCGAGAGGATGGTGCCCGCATTGTCGGCGTGCAAGCCGGGTGTTGCTGGGGCCGGGGAGCACTCGTGGCGCTCTCACGCCGGCGCGGTTCGAATGGCATCGTCTCGGTCGTGGTGATGCGTGATTTCCGGTATGTCAGAGGCGGCCGGGCTGCTGGAGCTCGGGGTGGACCCAGTCGGGCGAGCGGCGTTCTTTGAATGCCACGAAGCCTTCGATGGCCTCGGGTGCGCGCAGGCTTGCGCGCATGCTCATGCGGTCGTTGAGGCCTAGGTAGCTGTCCAGGCTGGCCTTGATCACGCCGCGGGCAGTCGGTGCGGTTCGGCAGCATTGAGCAAGCACCTCGCGGGCGCTATCCATCAGGCCGTCGTGGGGGACGACTCGGGCGACCAGCCCCCACTCAACGGCCTCCTGGGCGGTTAGTACGCGCCCGGTCATCATCAGATCGCGAGCGCGGACCGGTCCGATCATGCGTGCCAGGATGTGGCTGAATGCGGTGTCGGCGATTCCCCGAAACAGTTCGGGCACACGGAAGGTCGCACGGTCGCTAGCCACGGCCATGTCGCTGCAGATGGCGATCATCAGGCCGCCCGCTTGGCACAGTCCGTTGACGGCGCTGACGACGGGTTTGGCGGAGGTGCGCAGATTGTCATAGGGCAGCACGGCTTCCATGGACAGTGTTGAGCCGAAGTCCATCCAGTGGTCGACGCCGCCGCCGCCAAAGTCACCGCCGGGGGCGAAGACGTCGCCGGTTCCGGTGATGATCAGTCCGGCCAGATCGTCGTCGGCGCTGACGTGATTGACAGCGTATCCGATGCCGAAGTACATGGCCGGTGTCATGGCGTTGCGAGCCTGTGGGCGGTCCAGGGTGCACACGCCGAAGGGTTGTTGACGGGTGAACTTCAAATATGGTGTACCCAGCCAATCGCCGTCGGGCGGCCGCGGGCTCTGCGTCTCGGTCGCCTTGGTTTGTGTCATCGATCCTCCGTTGAATGTTCGGATTTTGCTGCGGTATCGAGATCCTCTGCCCTGCAGGGGAATATCCACGTGCTTAATTTCGACGCTTCTGGCCGGGCGAGGTGGGATTGAAGGTGGCGCCGATGAGTTCCAGGAATTCGTCCAGGCTGTAGTTGGACTCGGCCATGGTGTCGGCAGCGTCGATTCGGTGGAACGTCTCGAGCATGCCGAGGTAGATCAGGGCCAGGGCGGCCGGGTTCCCGCTGCGGATATGGCCATTTCGCTGGCCTTGCGCGATTACCGCTGCGATCGCGCTGGCGACGATTCGGTGACCGGGTTCGTAGAGGCGGACCGGCTCGCCCGTGGCCGCTGCCCGTGACCCGGAGACTAGCGCGGAGGCGACCGTGGTCCAGTCGGGGTGCTGGCGGAAGTAGCCGATCTGCAACTCGGCGAGCTCCACCAGGGTGGTCGCCTCGGATTGCGGGGCGCTCACCTTGGCGTCCATGAGTGCTTTCAGCTCGTCGCCCCGGCGGCGCAGGACGGCCTCGTAGAGGCTTTTCTTGTCCTCGAAGAGCACGTAGAAGGTACCGACCGCGATCTCGCACTGTTCTGCGATCGACTTGATGGTTGTGTTGTGGAATCCCGCTGTGGCGAAGGCATGTTCGGCTGCATCCAGAATCTGCGAGCGGGTCGTTTCTACCCGGATACGGCGCCGTTCCTCGCGCGGAGAGGTGGTCGCCGACGTCGGATGGTCCCCCATAGCGGCACACACTCCTTCCTGAAAGTCGTAAAGATGGCATCCTACACGAACGTCACGTTTATTTTGTGAACAGAGGTTCATTTTTCTAAAGTCATGTTCTAGGCTTGCCGGGACGCGACGAGAAGGGAAATCAACGTGACCGAGGTTCAGGCCGATAGCGGAGTGCTGGCCGGCGAGGAGCGGATGCTCATCGACGGCGAGCTGCAAGGTGCCGACAATGGCGCTACGTTCGACGTGGTTCATCCCGCCAGCGAGGAGGTTGCGGGGAAGGCCGCCGATGGCACCGTCGACGACATGGCGCGTGCGGTGAGTGCGGCCCGGCGCACTTTCGACGAGACGGACTGGTCGCGTGATCTTGACTTCCGAGTGCATTGCCTGACGCAGTTGGCCCAGGCACTGGATCGCAACAAGGAGCGGTTGCGCCGCATCCTGATCACCGAGGTGGGCTGCCCGGTCACGGTGACGGCCAGTCAGATCGAGAGCCCCATCGCCGAGGTGACGCATTGGGTCGAGCACGGTCGGAACTTCGAATATGTGGTGGACACCGGTTTGCATGAGACACAGCTGGGGCCGGCGCGGCGCAAGCTGTCGTTCGAGCCCGTCGGTGTGGTGGGTGCGATTACACCGTGGAATGTGCCGTTCTATCTGAACATCGCCGAGACGGTGCCGGCGTTGATGGCCGGCAACACGGTGGTGCTCAAGCCAGCGCAGCTGACACCGTGGTCGGGTAGTGAGTACGGTCGGATTGTGGCTGAGGAGACCGACATTCCGGCCGGGGTGTTCAACGTCGTGACGTCCAACGCCACCAAGGTGGGCGCGGCGCTGACGGCTGACCCGCGGGTTGACATGATCACCTTCACCGGGTCGACGGCCACGGGGCGGGCGATCCTGGCCGCCGGTGCGTCGACGGTGAAGAAGACGCTGCTCGAGTTGGGCGGCAAGTCGGCGCACATCGTGCTCGATGATGCCGACCTCAGTTCGGCGCTGCCGCTGGCGGCGATGATGGCGTGCGTGATGTCGGGGCAGTCGTGCATTCTGCCGTCACGGATTCTGTTGCCGCGTAGTCGCTATGACGAGGGCTTGGCCGTTCTGAAGGCCAGTATGGAGGCGTTCCCGGTGGGGGATCCATGGACACCGGGCGTGATGCAGGGTCCGCAGATCAGTGAAACCCAGCGACAGAAGGTGCTTGGGTTGATCAAGGCCGGCATCGACTCCGGTGCGCGGTTGGTCACCGGCGGAGGTATCCCGGAAAACCTGCCGGCCGGCTATTACACACAGCCCACGTTGCTGGCCGATGTTGACCCAGATTCTGTTGTCGCGCAGGAGGAGATATTCGGCCCAGTCCTGACCGTCACCCCGTACGACACCGATGACGAGGCTATCGCTATCGCGAACAACACCATCTACGGTCTATCCGGTGAGGTGTCCGGTGCGGATGTCGATCGCGCGTTCGCGGTGGCGCAGCGGATGCGAACTGGGAACGTGAGCATTAATGCCAAAAGCCACTTCGGTATCGACAGCCCGTTCGGTGGCACCGGACAGTCCGGCTTGGGCTACCGCAACGGGGATCTCGGCTATCAGGAATACCTACACATCAAGACGATCGGGCTGCCGGAATAAGCATCGACCTTCAACGGCCTTGTGAACTGTCGGCATTTGTCTATCTGCTGCCCAGTCGAGTCCGAGTCGTCGACGGCCGCGACTGGATATGCATCGATCGATGTTGACCATGGAACACGTACATCGAATACGCCGCGGCCGAAGCTATGGCGGGCTTCCCTGAAGATGTGGCCGCGCAGCCTGGCGTCGGCCAAGCAACCATCCCGACGGCGATGCACCACCAATATCGAAGGCGACCAGGCCGAATCAACGCACGTGCCGGATTCGCTACAACCACGTGCTGCACCCAGGATATGCGACCTCAGCTAATGCGGTGCCGCGTGAGGAGAACGCCGCGTCCATCGACCCACATTGCCCACACCATCTGATAATCGACAACGGAAGGCACCATGAAGCCAGTGATCGACCTTGAGGGACGACGGGCGCTCATCACCGGCGCTGGTCAGGGAGTGGGCCGAGGCTTGGCCCTCGCATTCGCCGAGGCCGGAGCCGAGATCCTGGTCAACGACCTCCGGGCCGAACGCGCGCAGGAAGTCGTTGGCGAAATCCACGCCGCGGGCGGGGCAGCAATCTCGGTCGCTTTCGATGTCACCGATTACGACGCAGTCGGCACCGCGCTGGCCGCTGCCGGTTCGGTCGATATCCTGGTCAACAACGCCGGAAACGCCGGTGCGGAGGGATTCGCCGGCCGGGCCAAGTTTTCCGACACTGAACCCGCGGACTGGGAGGCGTTTATCCGTGTGAACCTGTACGGCGTATTGCATTGCACCCGTGCAGTGTTACCCGACATGGTGTTGAAAGAATGGGGTCGCATCTTGACGGTAGTGTCCGATGCCGGTCGTGCCGGCGATCCCGGTGGGGCAGTGTACGGCGCGGCGAAGGCGGGCGCGGCGGGTTTGACCCGGTCGGTCGCACTCGAAAACGGGCGATTCAACATCACTGCGAACAACATCTCTCTGGGCACGATGAGGACTCCCCTGACAGAAGCGCTGTGGGCCGAACACGGGAATTCCGCACAGGCAAAAGTGATTCTGCAGAACTACGCCATCCGCCGGCCGGGATCACCCGACGACGTCACGCAGCTTGCGCTGACATTGGCAAGTGAGCATGGTTCCTGGATCACCGGGCAGACCATCTGCGTCAACGGCGGCTATTCGTTGGCCCTATAGCGGCCGTGCGACGGATTCATGCGCTGATGTTTGCCGCGTTCTGCATCGCTCCGTGAATGTAGTCGTAGCTCCTACTGTCACAGACCAGACGCGCGTCGACTCCGCTTCGCCGGCGGCGAAGTCAACGGAATCGGGTTTGATGCCGATCGCCGCCGAACTTTGGTAGATCGCGATCTTAGGGGGTGCGGCGGCTCGACGAGCATGACCATGCAAGCGGGGGAACGCTAGCCAGCCAAATGGAACGGTCTCGTCGATCACGCTGACGGGGCGGTTGTTGCGCAAACCGGAACGCGATCAGGTCGTCTCCATATGATCGCTGCACATTCACCGGCGGTCCCTTGTAGTCAGATCGGATTGGAGACATTGGTCGGTTTCTGTCAGCCGCACATGCGCGGGGGTGGGCCGTTGGCACCAGCAGGTGGGGTACGAAGCACGCATGCAGAACTCTTCAAATTGTCTCTACGATAGTAGAGTAGTAATACTATGTGAGTACGTTCATATCCTCGGAGGGGCGAGACGTGGCACACGAGACGGTCAAGAAGTTGGCGTGCGGGTGAAAGCTTGGGTGGACGGCCAGCGATGCCAGGGACACACGCTGTGCGCCATGATCGCGCCCGAGTCTTTTGAACTCAACGACATCGACGGCACGGCTTCACCCGTCCGCCGAGATGTCGCCGACGAACACCAGCCAGCGGTATTGGAGGCCGCCCGGTCCTGTCCGGAACAGGCGATCTCGCTCGATTACGAGGGAATGGAGAATCGGCTATGACAACAGAAGCCTTTGCCGGCAACGATACGCATGACAACCGCGCCCGGTACGATTTCGACAGGCACGTTCCCGAGTATAGGGAGCACTTCGAGGCGATTACGGCCGAGATGCAGAGCGAGTGCCCGATGGCATGGTCGGAGACCTACGGCGGGCATTGGGTCGCGGCAGGCAGCAAGCAGGTCTTCGAACTCGCTCGTTGCCCCGCCATCTCCAATGACCATGACATCCGCAATGAGCGCAAGGGCTACCAGGGCATATCTATTCCCTCGCCACAACGGGTGAACACCACGCGCGGTGGAATCCTGGAGATGGACGACCCGGAGCATCGTCTGTACCGCAACGTCCTGAACCCGTACCTGTCCCCGGCGGCAGTCAAACGTTGGGAGCCGTTCATCGACGAAATCGTCCGTGCCGCGCTGGATGAGAAAATCGAATCGGGACGCATCGACTTTGTCGACGACCTGGCCAACGTCGTGCCCGCGGTCTTCACATTGGCAATGATGGGGATTCCGCTGAAGAACTGGGCGGTGTATAGCGAGCCGACCCATGCGGCCGTGTACACCCCGGAGAATTCACCAAACGCCGCCAGGGTCGCCGAGATGCACCGGCAGATGGGTGAGGACCTCTGGACGAACATGGTCGCGATCCGGGAAAACCCGCGGCCGGGCCTGGTGAATGCCTTGGTGCAGATGCGCATCGACGGTGACCCGGCACCGGATGTAGAGATCCTCGGCAATCTCGGCCTGATCATCGGTGGGGGCTTCGACACCACGACGGCACTGACTGCCCATGCGTTGGAATGGCTTTCCGAGCATCCGACCGAACGTGCGACTCTGTCGGCCCAGCGCGTCGAACTTCTCAACGCGGCCACCGAGGAGTTCCTCCGCTATTTCACGCCCGCACCCGGCAACGGGCGGACATTCGCTGAGGACGTCGAGGTTGGTGGAACGATCTGTCGGGAGGGCGAGCGGCTGTGGATCTCTTGGGCGATGGCCAATCGTGATCCGGCCGTGTTCGAACAACCCAATGAGGTGATCCTCGATCGAAAAGGTAACCGGCACTTCAGCTTCGGCATCGGTGTTCACCGCTGTGTCGGTTCCAACGTCGCACGCACGCTGTTCAAGTCCATGTTGACGGCGGTGCTCGACAGGATGCCTGACTACTGCTGCGACCCTGACGCGACCGTGCATTACGACACCATCGGCGTGATCCAGGGGATGCGGCACCTGCCCGCGACCTTCACGCCGGGCCGGCGACTGGGGTCCGGGCTGGACGAAACGCTGGAACGATTGCAGCGTCTCTGCGACGAGCAGGGGCTGGCGCGGCCGATCACTGAGCGCAAAGATACTGTGATCATCGAGGGTTAGCCAATAACGGTGCTGAAGGATCAGACGGTCAACGGTCCGACGGCTCCGGGCCGGGTACCGCGATGACGATCGTTGCGGTGTCGACACCGCTCGATCCCATTGATGCTGACCTGCAGGAGTGCCCGGGGCATGAGGCGCGGGCACTCGAAGTGCAGGCGTCCACGATCGGGTGGTGACCGTTGAAACATCGAGACGAGTCAGCGGGTAGGCTGCGCCGCACGATTACGGTAGCTGTGACTTCACTTCTTCGATCAGCCACTGGCTGTAGTCGAGATAAGCGTCGACGCTGCCCAGCGGCGGGAGTGGGACGGCGCTGACGGTGACGCCTTGCTCGCCTAGCCAGCCGAGCTTGTCCACGATCTCCGCAGCGCTCATACCAGGACGGGCGTGCGGATCATTCTGCACCGCATGGCCTTCGCCGACTCGGTTGGTGCCCAACCCATGGACCACATCAAAGGGCCGGCCATCGTAGGCCGGTTGCGACTTGATGAAGTCGATGCGGTCGGCGATCTTTTCTGGCGGCGTGAGAAACGACCACCAACCCGTCGCATACTTTGCCGCTCGGCGTAGAACCGCATCGGCATCGCCGCCGATCCAGATCGGAAGATGTGGCTTCTGAACGGGTTTGGGTTCAAATGCCACATTGTCGAATGCGACGTACTTGCCTTGGAAGCGCGGAGACTCTGCGGTCCACAATTCGATGATAGCGGCCAGGTATTCGTCAGCGATGCGCCCGCGTTCTTTGAACGGGACGCCGAGTAGCTCGAATTCACGTTCCAGCCAACCGACCCCGAAGGTCACCATCATTCGACCGCCGCTGAGCCAGTCCGCCGTCGCCAGTGCCTTGGCCAGAACGATTGGATTCTGCAACGGCAGCACCGTAACACACGAATTGAGCAGAATCCGTTCGGTGGCGCCGGCGAGGTAAGCCTGCGCGACGGTGGAGTGGAAGTAGTGCGGGCCTGACAACTCGACATGTTCGGCGGGCTGATGAAATGTTCCGGCACCGCGACCATGTCGTAACCGACGGCATCGGCGTGCTTGACCATGCGCGTCTGATCGGCACCGGTCACCTCCGCTTCCCACGGCTGCATCGTGGCCTTCAGGCGCAACATGTGGGGTAGGTTGAAGAGAAGTTTCACAGATGACACCCCTTAGTGTTAAGCAATCTGGCTGAAGCAGCGTATTCCGAACTACGTTCATAGAGTAGCAACAGCATCGGCAGCGGATCTGCGAGTGCCAACTGTTTTCTCTGTCAACGTGAATGCGCAGTAACGAGCAGCCGCGTGCGCGGCCATGGTGCTCGGAGCGGCGTTCAGTCGTCCAAGTGTTCAACCACCACGGACACCCCGTATTCGCTGGACGGTTCGTGAGTTCACGCCAGCCTGAGAACGTCCCGCTGTCGGTGAACCGAAGTACTGGTCCACCCAGTATTCCTCGACAGGTTGCACGTCGGTGGCGAGGCCAATCGCACGCAGCGCATGAGACTTGAATAGCTTGGCTGCCGAAGAAAGTTCGTGCTGACCTCTAGTCAGATTGGTGGATGGCCACACGTCGTCGGGAGCCAGCACGATAACGTGCCACGATTGGCCGGCACGGAGTGGAAGTGGTTCGCGCTGTTCGGCGGACTCGATTCCCGCGCCCAGAATCGCCAGTGGCTGGGAGTCGGAAGGTTCGTTGGTGACGACTCTGACATGCCATCCGGCCAGGCTGCTGTCGACCATCAGCCCGCCTACCTTGCTTATCGCCTCGGCGACGTCGGTGGTGATGACGTCGAGATGGTTGCTCATGTCGAGCCTTCCCTGTACGGCAGTCCACGTCCGTGGTGCGCTACTTGAGCATGCTCCCGGCATCGACGGTGACCGGCAGACCTGTGATGTAGCGGGCTTCGTCCGAAGCGAGGAAAAGCACAGCGTTGCTGATGTCTACCGGTTCTACCCAGCCGATGGGCAAAGTGTGCATGAACTGGGCGGCAACCGCGAGGTCATCGCGACCTGGATTCTCCAGGTCGGGGCGGAACAGCTTCATCGTGCCCTCGTTCATGAACATCGGGGTGTTCACGTTGGTGGGGCAGACGGCATTGACGCGGATGAAGTGTTGACCGAGCTCGACGGCGAAGGTCCGCATCAGGCCGATGACGCCGTGCTTGGCGGCGATGTAGTGCCCGGTGTTGGGATAGGGTTTCAGCCCGCCCACCGAGCTGGTCATGATGATCGATCCGCTGTTGCCGCCGGCAATTAGGTGCGGTACAGCGGATTTCACCGTCTTCCAGACGCCGGAAAGGTTGACGCCGATCATGTCGTCCCAATCGGATTCGCTGGTCTTGTCCAACGTCTCGCCGCCGTTGCCGATGCCGGCGTTGGCGACGACGATATCCAGGCGTCCGAGTTCCTCGACGCCGTTGTCGAGTGCCGTCTTGAGGGAGTCGTAGTCGCGGACGTCGACCTGGGAGGTGACGATCCGGCGCCCACGATTCTTCACCAGGTCGACGGTCTGGGCGAGGTCGTCGGGGTTCGACGGCGCGATCTGACTGTCAGGGCTGATCGGACCGCAGATATCGACGGCGATGATGTCGGCGCCCTCTTCGGCCAGGCGGACCGCATGACTGCGGCCCTGACCTCGGGCTGCGCCGGTGACGAAGGCTACCTTGCCTGCTACACGTCCACTCACGGAATACCTCGATTCTCGGACCGTCCGAATGTGCGGTCGGCCAATATGACAGTCGCCACGATCGTATTGGTCGATCGATCAGGAAGAATGGCAGGCTGGGATGCCGGCTGTCAACAGCGCCTGACCAGATCCGACCAAGGTGGCGCCTTGGTCGGATTCGGCTGGTACATGATCATCGCGGTCGCCTCGATCAGTTGGCTGCGTGGACCATTGTCGATACTTCGTGCCCTGCGCGGCGCGGCTAATCGGCATGCCCCTCGCCCCGTTGCTTGACCGACGATCCGCTCGGTGGTACACATGCAACGTTCCAGTAATTTGGTCACCTGATCAGTAGAGGCGGGCGAGCAATGGGCGTTTCGAAGCGCGTGGTCGTCGATCCGCGACTGTGTGAAGGGCATGCGCTGTGCCTGGAGTCGGCACCCGAGTTGTTCGATCTCTCCGATGAGGATGTGGCGACCTGTGTCCAGCAGCCTGCTGCCGAGGAGCAATGGCAATTGGTTCACGCGGCGATCGATGCCTGCCCGCGCGGCGCCATCAGCATTGTCGAAACCTGACACTGTTTCCCAGCCCATTTCGCCGCATCCTCCGTGAAAGGACAACCCGTCCATGACCGATCTGGCCTCTGTCGACTTCTTTTCCGATCCGGCCCTTGCACAGGATCCTTACGCCTATTTCGACGCCCTGCGCGAGCAGAACCCGGTCTTCCGTGAGCTGCACCAGGGAGTTGTCGCAGTCACCGGCTACCAGGAGGTGATGGCGGCGTTCAAGGATCACGCGACGTTCTCGTCGGTCAACGCGATCGGCGGCCCGTTCCCGCCGCTGCCCTTCACGCCGCAGGGCGATGACATCAGCGAGCAGATCGAGGCGCACCGCCACGAGTTCCCCATTCACGAGCACATGGTCGTGATGGACCCGCCGGCCCATGAAAAGGCTCGGTCGTTGCTCGCCAAGCTGTTGACCCCGCGGCGGCTCAAGGAGAACGAGGACTTCATGTGGCAGCTGGTCGATCAGCAGATCGACCAGTTCATCGACAACGGGAAATGCGAGTTCCTGTCCGAATACGCCAAACCGTTTGCGACCTCGGCGATCATCGACCTGTTGGGTGTACCCGAGGAGGACCGGCCGGAGTTCCTCGCCGCCCTGGGTGCCGAGCAGCCGGAGGGTACCCGGGTCGGTGCGCTCGACGGTGAGGCCGTCGGTTTGGATCCCCTGCAGTATCTCGATGACAGGTTCGCCGGATACCTGGCAGCGCGCCGCGCCGAACCCCGCGACGACGTGCTGTCCGGAATGGCGGCCGCGCTCTATCCAGACGGGTCGACCCCGGAACTAGTCGAACTCGTGAAACCCGCGACGTTCCTGTTCGCTGCGGGGCAGGAGACCGTCACCAAACTGCTGTCGGCATCCGTGCAGGTGCTAGGCGACAACCCGGATTATCAGGAGCGGCTGCGGCAGAACCCCGACGGTATACCAACATTCATCGAAGAAGCGTTGCGGATGCATGCGCCGACGAAGGTCGACTTTCGCCTGGTCCGCCGCACGACCGAGCTCGGCGGAGTGCATTTGCCGGCCGGCACCATCGTGATGTTGTGCCTGGGTGCTGCCAACCGCGACCCCCGCAAGTTCGAGGACCCGCACGAATTTCGTCCCGGCCGCAAGAACGTGCGCGAGCATATCGCCTTCGGCCGCGGCGTCCACACCTGCGCCGGTGCGCCGCTGGCCCGCGTCGAGGGCCAGATCACCGTGCGGCGGCTGCTCGATCGAATGAGCGAGATCCGGATTGACGGGGACTTCCACGGTCCGGCCGGTGCACGAAACTATGCATATGAGCCAACGTTCCTGCTGCGCGGTCTGACCGAGTTGCACATCGAGTTCGACCGGGCGCTCTAAAACTCGCCGGGGCTTCGTATCTCTGAAAGGTTGTCATACATGGTGTTTCAGGATGTCCTCGACCAACTCCGTCAGCGGCCGGGCAGCGGCGAGATGATCCCCATCATCGACCCGGTCAGCGAGGAACAGATCGGCGAATTCGCCGACGGGGGTGCCGCTGCGGTCGATGAAGCCGTCGCCCGAGCCCGGGCGAGCTTCGAATCCGGTGTTTGGCAGCAGAAGCCGGGATCGGAACGGGCGAAGGTGCTCGGCCGCGTCGCCGACCTGATCGACCAGCACGCAGACGAACTCGCCGAGATTGACTCGCGGAACACCGGTTTGCCGCTGATGCAGGCCCGCGCGATCATGGGGACCAGTGCCGAGATCTTCCGCTACTACGCGGGGTGGTGCACCAAACTCAATGGGATCGCCCACGATGTGCAGCAGACCGGCGGTATCACCGGCGTCGACTCGAACATGCACGGCTACACCATCAAACAGCCGTACGGCGTGGTCGGCCTGATCTTCCCGTGGAACGGACCGGTGTTCAACGCGTGCACCAAGCTGGCGCCTGCGCTCGCAGCCGGCTGCAGTAGCGTCGTGAAGCCCGCGGAGGAAACCCCGCTGTCGGCGCTGGTGATCGACAAACTGCTCACGGAGGCGGGAGTTCCCGATGGCGTGGTGAACCTGGTGACCGGTTACGGGCACACCGCCGGCGCCGCGATCAGCGAGCATCCCGGGATTGAGAAGGTGGCGTTCACCGGATCCACGGAGGTGGGCAAGCAGATCGTCCAGGCGGCCAGCGGGAACCTCAAGCGGGTCACGCTCGAACTCGGCGGTAAGTCGCCGGTGTTGATCTATGACGATGCCGATATCGACACCGCCATCCTGATGGCGGCAATGGGGATCTTCATCCATTCCGGCCAGGGTTGCATCTGCGGATCGCGAATCTTCGCCCACCGCAATGTGTATGAGCGTGTTCTGGAAGGTGTTGCCAACGTGGCAAACACAGTCACGCTGGGCGGTCCGACCGAGGAGGCGCTGATCGGTCCGCTCATCAGCCAGAAGCAGCTCACCCGCGTGCTGGGATTCATCGACGAGGGTAAGCGTGACGGCGTCGAGGTGGTGGCCGGGGGGCACCGCCTCGATCGCAAGGGCTATTTCGTCCATCCGACCGTGCTGACCGATGTGGACCCCGCGATGCGCCTGTATCAGCAGGAGATCTTCGGGCCGGTCGTCCCGATCCTGCCGTTCGATGATGACGACCAAGTCGTGGCGCTGGCCAACGATTCCGACTACGGCCTGGCTGCCACGGTGTGGACCAAGGACGTCGGCCGGGCCCACCGGTTGGCCAAGCGACTGGAATCCGGGACAGTCACGGTGAACTGCCAGATGGTGTTCGACCATTCGATGCCCTTCGGCGGCTGGAAGCAGTCCGGCTGGGGCTACGAATGGAGTCGCGAGGGGGTCGAGTCGTTCATGAAAACCAAGAGCGTCTACGTTCAACTCTAAGAGCGTTGAAATCAAGTCCATTTCATAGCGTACGGTCTTCGCTTTGCGGCAACCGCCAGCTTCGATGCCGTCAGCCCTTCGTGCTGATGCCCAGACGGTGCCGTAGCATCGTGCACTGGCCGTTGAAGAATCGTCGGGATATCACAGCCTTCGGGGCCACGGCGTCGAAGCCGTGAAACGCTCCCGGAACGACTTCCAGCTGGCACTCGACATTGGCTTCACGTAGATGCTCTGCGTAGCTACAGGATTCGTCGCACAACACGTCCAGGCTACCCACGCCGATCCAGGCCGGAGCAACACCACTCAGGTCATCCCTGCGTGCGGGAACCGCGATGTGTGGATCGGCGCCAACGAGATAGGCCGACCACCCGAGCGCGTTGCTCGCGTTGTTCCATAGCCGGCGCAGTCCGCTGTCCGGGTCCCGGCGCAGTGCGGTCCGGTCGTCCAACATCGGGTAGAGCAAAAGCTGTGCGGCAACGTCGACCTCGCCGCGGTCACGAGCCATCAGCGCGAGCGCTGCGGCCAAGCCTCCGCCGGCGCTTGCTCCTGCCACAGCCACACGCTTTGCATCCACCTCCGGATGCGCGGCCAGCCAGGTCAATGCCTCGTAGCAGTCGGTGAGTGCGGCAGGATAGGGATGCGCCGGTGCCAAGCGGTAATCGACAGCAGCGACCAGTATTCCGAGTTCATCGGCAAGGCGCCGGCACAGAGCGTCGTCCATCGCTGCACTACCCAGGACATAACCGCCGCCGTGGATCCACAACAGCGCAGCACCACCGGGTCTGCTCGCCACGGTCGGTCGGTGCACGCGGACAGCGAGACCTGAAGGCAACGTACTCGCGTCGGTATTCGGATGAGGCTTCGCGCTTCGAGGAACCCGAGCAAAGACCCGGACGGTGACCGGCGTGACCAGGGTCTCCGGCAGGAACTGGCTGACGCGCCGTAGCTCAGGGTGGAACGCCGAGGCCGAAACTCGATGACGTAATGCTCGGAACACGATGGCGGCTGTCAGAAGCGCCCGATACGGGTGTTCTCGACCTGCTGGAACTGTCGCCGGCCCTTTAGCCCGCCGGTTCGACCCGCTCCACTTTGCATGGATCCACCATAGGGTCCTTGCGGCGAGATGGGGCCACCACGTTTCTTGGGGTGACATACTGCACGTCGAGTTCAACCGCGTTGGATAGCGCGGGTGGTTGTCACGACCGATCGCGGTACTCGTTCCAATCTCCGATCGCGCGAAGGCGGCGGCGCTGCTGAGATGCCGCGCCCGCGTCGAGTCCTTGGCCCCGCGCCTCAAGATTCCCGATGACCTGTTCTCGGTAGTCGACCGGGTTGGAGTCGTCGTACTTGAACTTGGCATCGACGCGCAGCACCGACAACCGAACAACGCGGATACCGCGCAGCATCCGTCCGTACGGGCCCTCATCGACCGCGACGGCGGCGTGGCGCCCCTCGGGCTGAAAGTCGCCCAACTGCGCTGTGAGGATCTCGACCTTACCTTCGGGATCATCGACGATTGTTGGGCGGCAGACGAATTGCACCGAGGAGTAGTAGCTGGTGGGGACGCCGTCCTCGTCGGGACCACCCGCCTTGGCTCGCCAGTAGGTCGGAATGTAAGCGTAGTCCCCGATCACCGCGAGCCGGACCTCCGCGGCCGCCTCCAGGTGGGGCCACGCCGGATTGGGCCGGGCGAGATGAACCAGCAGCTCGGCGTGGGCGACGGTGAAATGGGTGGGAACCAGGACCGGCGCCTGCGCAGGCTCGATGTTGTTGACAGCCAGCACTCCGAATCGGTCGGTGCCAGCCAACCAGTCCTGCCACTCGGTGACGTTTACAGCGCCGTCCCATGGATGAATCAACACGTTAGAACCCGTACTTCGTCTCTGGATGTTTCTGCAGCAATCGCTGTGCGATCTGGACGTCAAGGCCAAGACGGCGTAAGTGAGACGTCAGATCCCCGGCGGCGGCGCACTCGCTGCCGACGGCTTCGCGGCCACCTGGTCCACGTGAGGCACGATAGTCCGCTTTCAATGCACTGAGCTATCCGGAGATCGTGGGGTCAGCTCATCCCGATCCGAATGTTCTTGACCTGCTGGAACTCGTGCAGACCCTCCAGCCCGCCCGTGCGCCCTGCGCCGCTGTGCTTGTAGCCGCCGTAGGGGCCCTGCGGGGAGATCCGGCTGCCCTGGTTGATCCACACCGATCCGGACTCCAGTTGCCTGGCTACCGTATGTGCTCGATTCAGGTCTCGTGTGTGCACAAAGGCGTTGAGTCCGTAGCGAGTGTCGTTGGCGATTCGTACGGCCTCAGCTTCGTCACTGAATCGGATGAGGGACACCACCGGGCCGAATGTCTCGGTCTGCGCGAGCGTCGAACGGTTGTCGACATTGCCGAGCACCGTCGGTTCGATGAAATAGCCCCGTGCCAGTGCACCGTCGGTGATGCGATGTCCGCCGGTGAGCAGCTCGCCGGAGCCCTCGTCCACGGCTTGGTCAACCGCCGACAGAATCTGCTCGAGCGCGGTGTCAGAGATGACCGGTCCGAAGCCGGTGGTCGGTTCCAGCGGATCGCCGACGCGTGCCGCGCCGATGACGCCGAGGAATCGCTCCAGGAACGCATCGTAGACGGTGTCCTGCACCAGGATACGGCTGGCACACGCACAGCTTTGTCCCGCCTGCATCAGTGGCCCCTGATGCGCCGACCGTGCTGCTGCGGCGTCGAGGTCGGCATCGGCGAAGATGAGGTTTGCCGACTTTCCCCCGAGTTCGGTGACGACGGGGGTCAGATTGTCGGCCGCCGCCTTGAGCACCGCGCGGGCAGTCTGATCCCCGCCGGTGAAATGGATCTTGCCAATCCCGCGGTGGCGCACCAGCGCTTCCCCACCATCTGCCGCGGCCGGTAGTACGTTCACCAATCCCGGCGGCAGCCCCGCTTCGATGCAGAGCTCGCCCAACCGCAATGCCGCCAACGGCGCCACCTCGGACGGTTTGAACACCACGGCGTTTCCTGCTGCCAGTGCCGGGACCAGACAGGAGGCAGCCACCACCAGAGAACCGTTCCAGGGGGCGATGACACCCACCACCCCGTAGGGTTCGCGTTCGATGAAGTTCAGATCGGGACTGCCGCTGACCGGCGTGCTCAACCCATGCGGTTTGTCGACGTATCCGGCGAAGTGGCGCAGAAACTGCTCGACCATAATGGCGTTACCGGCGTACGAAATCGGCACCCCGTAGTCGTGGGTGTTGAGCTCGGCGAGCTCGCCAAGGTGCTCGTGTACCACGTCGGCGAGGTCGATGAGCGCGTCGCGCCGTTGATCGACTGTAAACGCTGCCCATCGGCGTTGCGCATCCTTGCCGGCCGAGACCGCAAAATCCATCTCTTTTGCCCCGGCCAGCGCCACGGTGGCATTGCACTCGCCCGTTCCCGGGTAGATGTGTGAGTGTGGGTCGACCGATGTTGTTGCGATCCGGTCCGACCCGACGAGCAGCCCGACGACTCGATCGGACAGCATGGCGGTCATGAATTGCCTTGCGACTCGTCGGCCCATTCCTGGGTCACCCGTTGCTTCTGCTCACCGATGACCTGGTTCAGGTGCGACCCCTTGGGCCAGCCGTAGTGCGCCGCGAAATGCAAAGCTAACTCGTCCATCTCATCGAAGGAGAGATCTCTGCTCTTCAGTGCGGCATAGACATGGCTCAGAATCGGATATGGGGCGTCCTGGAAGGCAACGCACGCGACGGTGATCAGACGTCGCTCCTTCATCCCCAGCCCGGGGCGCAGCCACATCTCCCCGAACACGAAGTTCAGGATTCCCGCCCCCTGGAACGGATTGTCCCGCGTCGGCGCGAACGGCAGGCAGTTGACATCCTTGAACGACTGCTCGCCCACCGCGAGGCGCGCCTCGGGGTCACTGGGGGTGCTCAGTGGTAGCAGCGGTTCCGGCGGGGGTACCGGCAGAGCCCGGTCACGGTGAATGCGTTCCCATTGCTCGTCGACGACTTGGTTGAACCGTGACGCTTTCGGCCACCCGCCGTACACCGCGAAATGCAGGACAGTTTCCTGCATTTCGACGATGCTGACGTCGCCGCTGTTGAGTGCGGCATACACGTGATCGCGGAGCGGGTCCTCGGCATCGGCGGCAGCCGCGCAGGGCAGCGTGATGAACCGGCGTTCGCGGCGGGTCAACCCGGGCCGCTGCCACACCTCGGCGAAGACGAAGTCGAGCAGGTGCGTGGTCGCCGGCGTCGAGTCCTGAGGTGCGGGGATCGTCATGATGTCGGCGTAGGCGCGTCGTCCGCGCTCAAGGCGGTCCTGGGCAATTGTCATCACATCAAACTCTTTTCACTCGTGGTCAGCGGATCGTGACGCCGGCGTCGACCTTGAACTCCAGCCCGGTCACGTAGCGCGCCTCGTCAGACACCAGGAACAGCACCGCATTGCTGATATCGATGGCCTCGGCCATCACGATCGGCAACGCGTTCTGGAAGATCGGGCCGAGGTCGGCCCGCTGCTCGTGCAGCAGGGTGTGCAATGTTGCCGGTTGCATACCGGTCGGCACCCCGGTGGGGTGCACAGTGTTGACCCGGATGTTCGTCGCGGCGAGCTCATTGGCGAGCGCCTTGCTCATACCCACGACGCCGTGCTTGGACGCGGTGTATGGGGTGTGCAGCGGTGAGCCTTTGATACCTGCGGCCGAACTGATGTTGATCAGGGCGCCGCCGCGCTCTACGAGATGGGGGATCGCGGCCCTGCAGGTGTTCCACGTGCCGATCAGGTTCACATCGACGACGGTGCGCCACTGCTCGGCAGTGGTGGTGTCCCAGGTGCCGCCCGTCAGCACACCCGCGTTGGCCACCGACGCGTCCAGACCGCCCAGTTGTGCCACCCCGTCGTCGACCGCCGCCGTCAATGCGGCCTCATCACGCACGTCCACCACCTGTGTCACCGCTCGCTGCCCGTGCTTTTCCACTAGTCGTGCGGTTTCGTCGAGGTCTTCGGGGGTGGCCAGCGGATACTCGATTGCGGGCAGCGATTCACAGATGTCGACCAGGATCAGGTCGGCACCTTCCTCGGCCAACCGCACGGCGTGGCTGCGACCCATGCCGCGGGCCGCCCCGGTGATCAGGACCCGCTTGCCCGCAACGCGCCCGCTCATAGCTTGTTGCAGAAGCCGGCGTCGACGGGGAAGGCGACCCCGGTGACGTACTTGGCCGCGTCGGACACCAGGTAGGCGATGGCGTTGCTGATGTCCTCGGGTTCGAGCATTGTCACCGGCATGGGGTTCTGCAGATGTGGTCCACCGTCGGGGTAGGCCTCCAGGAACGCCGTCATCTCGGGATTGACCGCCATCATGGTGTTCACCCCGGTCGGGTGCACGGTGTTCACCCGGATGCTGTACGGCGCAAGCGCATTGGCGAGCGTCCGCATCATTCCGACGATGCCGGACTTGGATGCCGAGTAGCCGAGTCCACCGCCGCGCATGCCACCGAACCCCCTGAGGCCAGCGGTGGAGCTGGTGAACACGATCGCGCCGCCGCGCTCGCCGGCGATCAGGTGCGGGATCGCGGCCTTAGCGGTGTGGAACGCGCCGTTCAAGTTGACGTCGACGACGGCGGACCACATCTCCAGGTCTTCCTCGATGCTGATCTCGCGGAATGCGGTCGGTGCGATGCCGGCGTTGGCGAGGACGACGTCCAGGCGCCCGAACTGCTCCACACCGGCGTCTAGCGCTGCCTTCAGCGCACGAAAGTCGCGGACGTCGGCCACCGACGCCAGCATCTTGCCGCCCGCGGTCTCCACCAAGGCGACCGTTTCATCGAGCTCGGCGCGCGCGGCCATCGGATAGCCATTGGCCGCGATGTCCGCGCAGATGTCGATGCCGATGATGTTCGCGCCCTCGCTGGCTAGACGGACCGCATGACTGCGACCCTGACCACGGGCCACACCCGTGATGAATGCGACTTTGCCGTCCAGAGAACCCATTGCTCCTCGCTCCATTGCGCGGGCCGCCGCAGAGCGGCCCGCAGTAACCGTGTTACACCAGATAGAGTAACCATGTTACCCAGGAGAGGGCAAGGGGATGACTGAAAGTTCAGCCGCAGCGCAGGGCGGTGACCGACTGCTCGATGTCGTCGTCGAGATCCTCGAAACCGAGGGTTACGATGCCGTCCTGCTGCGCGAGGTGGCCCGTCGGGCACAGACGTCGCTGGCCACCATCTACAAGCGGTACCCGACTCGCGACGATCTGATCCTGGCCGCCTTGGAGTACTGGTCGCTGCGGCACCGCTATTCCGGCATTGCCGTAGAGGGGCAAGGTTCGAAGGCGTCGCTCTACGACGGGTTGATGGAGATTTTCCGAACGATCTTCGAACCCTGGGAGTCGCACCCGGAGATGCTTGCGGCCTATTTCCGGGTGCGGTCATCACCCAACGGACAGAAGCTGTTTCGCTTCGGGCTGGACGTGGTCGCGCCGGCTGGGCTGCACGTACTTGCGGATGTAGACGAGGAGTTCATCGCTAACCTGGATGCGATCTTCTCAAGTGTGATCTACGGACTGCTCGGACGCTTCTCTGCCGGCGAGATCGCCGTCACCGATATCCTGCCCATCCTGGATCGTACGGTGTACTGGCTGACTCGCGGATACGAGTCGGCACGGCCGGCGAGGTCGGGCGCATCGATCAAGCGCCGTTCGAGCTCGCGCTGAACCCCGCCGAGGAGACCATTCAACGAGGCTATCGTGGTCGGCGCGGTACCGCAGATGAAGATCGCGATGGAAGGTGCATTCCGCCTGCGAGGTGTTCAATCGCGGGGGCATCGCTGATATGTGTGACTACTATGGGCGGGTAGACGTGACCGTCGTGCGTCTCCGCAGCTTCCTCGCCGTCGCCGATCAGCTGCATTTCGGGCGCGCCGCCGAGCGCCTCAGCGTGAGCACGTCGCGACGTCGGTACGGCGACTGGGGCGGTAACTGATCGATCGGACCTCGCGCGGTGTCCGCCTTACCGCCGACGGACGCGACCTGCTGCGCCTCGCCGACCGCGCTGTTTCGCCGCTCGAAGACGTGAATCGCCGGGTGGAGTTGCGCGAGAACTGGTACGTGGTGCGCATCGTTGTTTCGGTGTTCAGCCCCACTTGCGAGCCATCCTCACCACGGCAGACGATAGTTGACATCGGTTGGCACAGCAGGAAATTCTGCCTCGCAGAAGCCGCTCCCACCTGTGAGGTGCGAGTTCACCGGGCATTCACGGCGCTGTCCCCAGGCGGCCGGAATCCTCTGGAATTCTCTTCCAATAGATGTGCGCATCACGGAACAAAGCTCCATTCGTGCGTGCAACGGGGCAGGAGGGTGCGTTGAAAGTCCTTGGAGGTGTCGTCGGCGAAGCGGCGGCGCACAGCAAGACCTGGCAGGAGGACGGGATCGTCGTCATCGACGACGCAGTGACCGGCGAGGAGTTGACGCGACTGCAGGGTTGGGTCGATGACCTCGAACAGATGCCCGGTTCAGCCGAAGGTCTGTTGCAGTACGACGAAGCCACCCCCGGCGGCGGTATGCGACGGTGCCGGACCGAGAACTTCGTGCCGCACCAAGACGGGCTGCGCGAGCTGGTCACCAAGGGGGCCATCCCGCAGATCGCCGGGCATCTGTTGGGTGAGGACGCCGTGCTGTACAAGGAGAAGGTCTACTACAAGGCGCCCGGCGGCGCGGGCTTCGCAGCCCACCAGGACGCCCCGGCCTACCCGTTCGTCCGGCACACCCTGGCCTGCATGATCGCCGTCGACGACGCCACGGTCCACAACGGATGCCTGGAGATCGCGCGCCGCAGCCACCAAAAGTGGCTCCCCACCGACGATTCCGGCTGTATCGCCTCAACCGTGGCAGCACAGCTCGCCTGGGAACCGCTTCCCGTGAAGGCGGGAACGTTGGCGTTCTTCCACTGCCATCTGCCGCACCGCAGCGGACCCAATACCTCTGCGGGCACCCGGCGTGCGATTTATCTGACGTACAACGGCGTCGGCGACGGAAACCTGCGCGAGCAGTACTACGCCGCCAAGATCCGAGAGTTGGCTACCAATCCGGCGCGACTCAGCCTCATCGGGCACTTCGCCGGGACCGCGAACCCCGTGATCGGAGGGGACGCCCGATGACGGCCAGGACCACCGGCGAGATGGGTGACCTCGACCCGCACCGGATCTCTCCGGATGAATTCTGCGACAGACTCTTTGGCTACCTCGAAACGGCAGGACAGTCGACGTACGACGAGGCCGTCACCCAACTCGACCATGGGCTGCAATGCGCCCATTTGGCCGAAGCGGCGGGATTCGACGCGGCAACACAGGTCGCGGCCCTGCTGCACGACATCGGCCACCTCATGCTCGACGAACACGACCGACAGGACGACTTCCTCGACCGCGACCAGCGCCACGAGATTGTGGGAGCTCACCTGCTCACTCGCTGGTTCGGTGCGGAGGTGGGTGCCGTCGTCGCCCTGCACGTCCCGGCGAAACGGTATCTGGTGGCTGTCGACGCAGGATACCGGGGACGGTTGTCGCCGGCCTCGCTCCGCAGCCTCGAAGTGCAGGGCGGGCCGATGACCGACACCGAGGTTGCTCGGTTCGAAGCGTTGCCGCACAGCAGAATTGCCGTCGAGCTGCGCCGCTGGGACGACCTCGGCAAGGTGCAGGGTCAGCGGGTGCAACCCCTGGAGCACTGGCGTCCCGCGATCCGGGCCGTGCTCGGCGGTTCGGCGAAATAGGCACCGGCACAGGAGCATGGCTGCACGCGCGTGCAACCTCGTCTCCGACGCCTGCTTGCCGCGCTGTGCCTTGAGCACGGTCTCGCAATCGTGGGTCCTGTAGAGGCACCCAGCAGTGCCCGGGGCGGCGTGAGTGCGTGATTCTCACGTCTACGCCACATTGCGGCACCGTTGTCGCGCCCACCTCGTTTCTCCAAGAAGTGCTTGTGTAAACTCGGGGCATCCGCCATTGCTCAGCGCGACTCGTCGGGAGAGCGAACATGCACACAAAGCGCGGCGTCGAACAGCCACGGACCACCGTTGTGCGGATGACTTCGGCGGGGAAGGCGCGGTAGGCGATGACTTTGCGCGACGACGGCAAGGTGTACCTCGAAGTCGGGCTCAACGGGGAGGCCAGTAGGTCCGAGAACCCGCATGTGCCCTACGGTGCCGACGAGACGGCCCGCGACATCGTCGAGTGCATTCGGCACGGGGCCAGCGCGGTGCACTATCACGCGCGTTACGACGACGGCCGGCAAGCCTGGGCCGACGCCGATGTCTCGCGCGCCATCTTGGCCGCCGCGGCCCGCGACGTCGATCCCCTGGCCTACCCGGGTTACGCCGTTGGCCTCGAGCACATCTGGGCGTTGGCCGAGAAACCGCCGTCCGGCGCCGAATTGCTCCTGGCGCCATTCGCGCCGGCGCTGCACGTCCACGGCGCGGCATGGCGCGAGGACGAGAATCAGTTCGAGATGGTCGACGACGTCGAGAATCCGAACGGTGCGCCCCCGTCGTACCCGCCGGAACTCGATCGGTTGCGCCAGTTGGGGATTTCGCCCAGCATTGCCGTGTCCAACGCCGTCGACCTGCGCTGGGTGGTGCTGGCCGCCCGGATCGGAATCCTGCGGCAGCCCTTGAACATCAAGCTGTACTTCTCCGACCGCTGGGTCTCGTACAACGAGCCCGATCCGGCCGTGCTGGACTTCCTGGTTTCGCGGATCCCACCGTGGATCGACCGCGAGATCGTCGTCGTGCCGTATGCGATGAGTTCCGCCGAACGGTGCCAAGAGCTTTGGGAGCATGCCCTGGAACTCGGCCTGGGCATCCGCGTCGGCATCGGTGATTGCCCCGCGGTGTTCCCGACGGCCACCAACGTCCAGTTGGTCGATCGGGCGGCCCATCTCATCGCCAAGAAGGGACTTAGCCTCAATCCGTGGACTGAAGTGGTTGATGTGTCTGTTGTGGCTGTTTTTCGGTCTGCAGGGGTGTGAGCACGAGGTAGTCGCTGGTCTGTCCAGCTTTTCCTGTGGTTTTCTGGTCGGGCCTC
>JAEWRC010000082.1 GCA_023460175.1 Actinomycetes bacterium | reverse complement strand
CGCCCCGGTGTTTGCGCGGGGGGGGGACGTCCCCCCCCCAATTTTCGTGCGAAGGCTAGGCGACCGATCCCCTGACCTGAGTGCGCCTCGGCATGGCCCCCACCATGTCCTCGGTCAGTCGGTGTGAGGTCGAAACTGATTCCATCTCGGCCCTCCTGCCTGACGTTTGAGCTGCATTCGCAACAGGTCGAAGTTAGCAAACCATTCAGGTATATCTCAGCATTAACAGGTTTTTCTCAGGAACTTCTAAAATAGCTGGCAGAAACGCTGCGACGGGTGGTCACACCCGCGTCCCGCAACCTGGAAGTATGCCAAACTGACCCCCAAGTCAGTAACACAGCAAAACTCCTGATAGCGCGAAATCCGTAGCTGTATCTACGGCTGGCCGAACAACTTCCGCACCAGCACATCGGAGACGAACGACGGCACGTTCTTCATCACGGCCAGCTGCATGCTCGGGACCAGGCCCATGGTGTACCGCGCGTTCGGGCGCTTCGCAGTCAGCGCCTCCTCGACCACCTCGGCGACCGTCTGCGGTTGCACGGCCACCCGCTGCGACAGCGGGATCATCTTCCGAAATCCCGCAACGTGTTTCGCGTACAGCACGCGCTGTTCGGCGGTCATGGCAGCCTCCAGATCGTCGGCCGTCTGCGGCGCGGTCTCCCACATATCGGTCGCGGTCTGCGCCGGCTCCACCACGCTGACGTCAATGTGCCACGGCTGCAACTCCATTCGCAGCGCATCGGCGGCGGCCTCGAGGGCGAACTTCGATGCGCAGTACGCGCCGAGCAGCGGAACCGAAATCTGGCCGTTCACACTGGAAATGAAGACCACCCGCCCCTTCGTGGCGCGCAACCTCGGCAGCACCGCCTGCGTCACGGCCAGCTGCCCCACCACGTTGACCTCGAGCTGGCGGCGCAAATCGTCGAGGGCGACGGTCTCCAGGGGGCCACCCACCACGATGCCCGCGTTGTTGACCACCGCGTCCAGCCGCTGCGGCAATCCGTCATCCAGGGCCGCGATATGTGCGGAATCCGCAACGTCGAGCATGATCGGGCTCACCCGCGGCAGCGATCCGAGGACCGCGGCATCGGCCTCGCTGCGCACGCCGGCCACGACGTCCCAGCCCAGCGTCGACAGGTGGGCCGTGATCGCCCGACCGATACCGCGGGCGGCTCCGGTCACCAGGACAGCAGGCATGAAACCGAGACTAGCCGAGCCACGGATTTCGCAGCCCGGCGATGAAAATCACGATTCCACCGACGGGCCGTACCGGAAGACCAACAGCGCCGCCAGCACCACGGCCGCGGCCAGCGCGATCACCGGCGCCACGGTGAACCGCGTCATCGTCGCTCCCACCACGGCGCCGGCCAGCATCGTGAAAACGACGGTGTAGCGCAGCTTTTCACGCTCCCCCGTGCCGCCGGCCAGCCGCGAGTCCACACCCAGGCCCACGATCGTCGACGTCAGCACCGTGGTGCTCAGTTCCTGCACCCCGAACTGGCGTGCGGCCGCGTTCTGCGAACCGAAGGCCATCGCCAGGCCCGCGATCAGGATCAGCTTGGTGTTGTCGTCGTAATCCAGCACCCCGGCGCCGGCCAGTCCCGCCAGCACCAACAGCAACACCGCCTCGACGCCGAACGTGACCGTGAGCCACAACCGCGTCCGCTGCTCCAGGTGCCGGGCGAACCGGCCACTCAACACGGTGCCGGCCAGGAATCCCACGAATGCGACGACGGCCGCAGTCAGGTCCACGCCGGAATGCGGCACGAACCAGAAGCCGAGGAAGATCACGTTGCCGGTCATGTTGGCGACGAAGACGTGGCCGAGAATCAGGACGCTCACGGCGTCGACGAGGCCGGTCGCAAAGGTGAGAAGTAGCAGCGCTGCGGTGGTGAGTTTTTCAGACACCGGGGAGGCGACGGCCATAGCGCCAGTATCGCCTGCCCGGTGTCCGCCCCCGACCTGGTTCAGACGAATCGAGACGATCCGTCCTCTGCAGCTCGTAGCGAAAAATCTACACGGGTGTGCCCACTTTTATTGACGCTTCCAGACATTTATTCTCAGCAGCTCAGATCGGTCATATCCGGTCGAACCTCACATCCGGGGTCGGCAGTGACCACAATCACCCGGGCACGATTCCTTAATTAATTAGCACCGCTACTAAGGTCGTCCGAATGGGTCGGGATCCCCTCGCAGACAGTGCTGCTAACTCCGACGTCCGCGTCGAGGACTACATCCGCGCCGACGGCACCATCGCACTTCCGGATGGCATCACACTGACGTCCTTCCTGGACCGCAACCGCGCGATCTACGGCGATCAGCCGTCCTACCGGTTTCTCGACTACTCCACCGACGCCGACGGCCGCGTCGTCGAACTGAGCTGGAACGGACTGTGGTCGCGGGTCTGCGCCGTCGGCGCCCGGCTCCAACAGCTCACCCAACCCGGTGACCGGGTCGCGATCCTGGCCCCGCAGGGTGTCGACTACGTCGCCGCCTTCTTCGCCGCCATCCACGCCGGCACCGTCGCGGTGCCGCTGTTCGCGCCGAGCCTCGCCGGCCAGAACGAGCGGCTGTCGGCGGTCCTGGCCGACGCCAAACCCACGGTGGTGCTCACCACCAGCGGCGGAGCCGAATCCGTGCGCAAGGTGCTCAAGTCCATCGTCGCGGCCGAGCGTCCCCGCGTGATCGCGGTCGACGCGCTGCCCGACAGCGTCGCCGAGATGTTCTCGACGCCGACGCTGGGCACCGACGACGTCGCCTACCTGCAGTACACCTCCGGATCGACCCGCACCCCGGCCGGCGTGCAGATCACCCACCGCAACGTGTGCACCAACGTCATCCAGATGATCTTGGCCGGCGAACTGGACATGAGCATCCGCAGCGTCAGCTGGCTGCCGCTCTACCACGACATGGGGCTCATCATGATCATGTTCCCGGCGCTGTGCGGCGGCCACATCACGCTGATGGACCCGATGGCCTTCGTCCGCCGGCCGTACCGCTGGATCAAGCACCTCGGCATCGAAGCCACCCACGGGCGCACCTTCGCGGCCGCGCCCAACTTCGCCTTCGAACTCGCCGCCGAACGCGGACTGCCGCCGCAGGGCGAGGCGCTGGATCTGACCAACGTCGTCACGCTGCTCAACGGATCCGAGCCGGTCACCTTGGCCTCCATCGAGAAGTTCACGACGGCGTTCGCCCCGTACGGGCTGCCCGCCACCGCCATCAAACCGTCCTACGGGATGGCCGAGGCCACCCTGTCGGTGGCCAGCATCGCCCCGTCGGCCGCCGCGCGCGCCCGCCACTTCGACCGCGAACAACTCAGCGCGGGCCGGGCGGTCACCGTCGACGCCGCCGCCCCGGGCGCGGTCGAGCACGTGTCGTGCGGCAACGCCATCCCCAACCAGTGGGTGGTGATCACCGACGGCGACGGCAACGAGGTCCCCGAGGGCACCGTCGGCGAGATCTGGCTACACGGCAACAACGTCGGCCACGGCTACTTCGGCCGCACCGACGAGTCCGAGCGGGTCTTCAGCAACAAGTTGCAGACCCGCCTCGAGACCGACAGCCACGCCACCGGGGTCGCCGAGAACGGCTACTGGTTGGCCACCGGCGATCTGGGCACCTACGTCGACGGCGAGCTGTACCTGACCGGACGCATCAAGGACCTGGTCATCCTCGACGGCACCAACCACTACCCCACCGACATCGAGACGACGGTCAGCCTCGCCTCGCCCGCGGTGCGCGCCGGCTACGTGGCGGCCTTCTCGGTCCCGGGTGAGCGCGGCGAGCAACTGGTCATCGTCGCCGAGCGCGCCGCCGGGGCCGGACGCGTCGAACCCGCCGCGGTGGTCGACGCCGTGCGCGCGGCCGTCTCGCGGCTGCATCAGGTCCGCATCGCGGACTTCCGCTTCGTCGCCGCCGGCACCATCCCGCGGACCACCAGCGGCAAGCTGGCCCGAAGTGCTTGTCGCAGCGAGTATCTGGCGGGCAAGTTCGACCGCTACGCCACCGCGTAGGTCCTAGATCTGCGGGGTCAGATCCAGGTTGGTGATCGAGGTCATCCCGTTGACCAGCCACTGCCCCGAATCGCGCTGCAGCGTCAGCCGATACGAGATGTACTTCATGGACGGGATGTTCTTGCTCAGCGGGCTGGTCGAGGTGGAGTTGGTGTAGACGATCGCGGTGGCCTCCGAGCCCTCGAGGCTTTCGACCGCGGCGCCCACCACCTCGGTGGAGTTGGTCACCTGCGCCTGCTTGTTGGTCGGCACGATCGCGTCGATGTACTTGCGGTACTCGGCCTGGAAATCCCCGGCGAGGTAACGCGCCGACCGGTTGGCCAACTGGTCCATGTTGTCCGGGGTGTAGGTCCACAGCGCGGTGATGGCGTCCGCGGCGGTCCGGGCGATCTGGAGCTTGGTGTGCACCGTGGCCCGCTCGGCGATGTAGGGCTGGGCCATGGCGCCGGCGAAGCCGCCCGCCGCGACGAACAGCGCCGCGGCGATCCCGAGCACGATGCCCGCGCGCCGGCCCGGGGGCTTGCGTTCGACGAGCACCACGGGTTCGGTTTCAGGTTGGGGGTCGGGTTCGGTTTCGGCTTCGGGGCCGGTCTCCTCGGCCGGCGCCGCGGCCGCCCGCTGGCGCTTGCCCTGCGGAACGCGGGGGGACTCGTCGCTCAGATCACCTGAGCCAGGTTGCTGATCTTCCATTGGTCCCCTTCCTTGATCGTCGTGACCACCCAGCGGTTGCCATTCTCCACCCGGGCGCCGTCGGGCATCGTGGTGACGGTCTGGGTGACGACGACGACGGTGGCGCTGCCGTCGTCGTTCCAGCGTTCCACGCCGGCATCGATGACCTCGCCGACCGTCGGCTCCGAGCGCGCCACCGCGACGGCGATCTCGTTGATGCGGGCCTGGTAGTCCTCGGCCATCTGACCGGTCGACTGCGCGAGCACGCCGTCGGCATAGTCGTTGGCGTTGAACGGATCCGGCGAGGTGAACTGCGTCATGAACGAGCGCACGTAGCTGATGGCCTCGACCGTGCGGATGGACTCGCGGCGCTGCTGTTGGTGGGTGGACAGCACCACCGCGCTGACCGCGACCGCGGCGACGATCAGCGCGATCGCCGCCGTCAGGGCCACCGACAGCAGGCGGGTCCGCGGCGGCGGGGCCGCCAGTTCGGTGAAGGCCGTGGTGCCCTCGGTGTTCCGGCGTGGACTCATCCGCCACCACCCGGCTGGTTCGGGCTGGCCAGCACCGTGAGGTTGTCGACCTTCCACTGCTCGGCGCCGATGCGCACGAAGTCGGCCTTCACCGTGGCGGTGATGGTCCGGTAGTCCGGCGGCGTCCCGCGCTGACCCTGCAGCAGCACCAGCATGGTGCCGCGGTCCGCGGTCGCGCTGAGGACCGCGGCGTTCGGCGCCCAGTAGTCGTTGTCCACCGCCCCGGCCGCCTCGATGTTGCGCTGCTGTTCCTCGAGTTGCGGCCGGTAGTCGTCGGTGACCGCCGCACGCGCGCGCTCGAAGTCCTCCTGCAGCGTGGCGGCCTGATAGCTGAGCATGTCGGTGACCAGCTTCGGGCCCTGCACCGCCAGCTGCTCGTGGGCCTGCGCCAGGCGCAGGTCGTGCCGGTAGACGGTGCCGTAGCCGAGCGCCGCCGCGCCGACGGCCACCACGGCACCCAGCGAAACCACCTTCACCGCAGTGCGTTTGGCGCCGCGCGGCTTGGGCTCGACCACTCGGACCTCGGTGCGCGCGACGATATCGGCGACGGTGCGGTTACGCCGGTCCCACAACGGCCACAGCCAACCCAGCAGCAGCGCCGCAGTGTCGATCAGGTGCGCGGCGTCGCGGGCCAGCAGCCGCCACGGCCCCACCCTCGCGCCGTCGCGGCCCACCACCGCGATGCCGAACAGGGCCCGGCCCATGCTCCACCCGGCCAGTGCGGGCAGCAGCAATCGGTTGACGGCCACCGCCAGCAGCACCGCGGCCGCGGCGAGCACCGTCGTCCACCACAACCATTCGCGCTGCGGGGTCGACCACGCCACCAGCACCAGTGTCGCGAACACCGCCAGGCCCACCAGCACGTCCAGGGCGAAGGCACCGGCCCGCGCCGGCCACGAGGCCGGCCGCGCCGAATCGGTTGTCGCCGTGGTGGTGTCGAGCTCGTCGTCGGCCAACAGCTCCGTCACCTGGTCACCTGGTCGAGCTGGGCGATCTTGTAGGTGCCGTCCTCGGGGGCCATCTGCACCCGCAGCCGGTACCCGGTTTCCTGATCCTGCACCGTGCTGTTGCTCACCTTGACCCGTAGCGCGACGAGGACGTCCACCGTGCCGTCGTCGTTGTGACGTTCGGCGGCCGCGCGGATGTTGGACACCTGCACCTGGGCCTGCGCCGCCTGGTAGGCGTCCACCAGGATCCCGCTGTAGAGCACCGCCTGGGCACCGAAATCGCCTGTGCCGCACTCGACAATCTTGCGCTGGCTGGCCTCCATGGTCGCCAGGTCCGGGGCCTGCGTGGCGATCACGCAATCCTTGGCGGCCTGCACCGCCGCGGCCTCGTCGGCGTTGCGGGTCTGCATGTCGTCGTCGGCCAGCCGCGCCAGGACGCCCACCCCGGCCAGCGCCAGGGCCAGCACCAGCAGGGTGGCGGCGACGCCGATCACCCAGCCGCGGCTGTACAGCGGGGAACGCGGCCCGGGCGCCTCGTCGTCATCGGTCGACGCGGTCGGATCGGAAGCCGCGGGTAGGACGTCGTCGTCCTCGGAACCTTCGGGCCGGGCCTCGTCAGCAGTGGTTGACGCACCCTCGTCCTCGGCTGGGGTCAGCCGGCCGGAGCCAGCATCTCCTTCCATCCGTCGTCTCCTGTGTTGGTCGAACTGTCGACGGTGTACTTGACGCCGTCGGGCCCGACGACTTCACCACTTTGCGGGTTGTACACCGCGGAGGTGCTTGATGTCGGAGTGTAGATACACGGGTTGGGTTGCTGACCACTGCACTGCACGGTGCCGCTGCCCGGCGGGGACAGCGGATCGCTGACGATCGGCGGCGGCGGGGGCAGCCGGTCGGCCGGCAGCGGGTTGAGCCCGTTGTTGATCGACGGCGCGGGGATCACCCGACCCGGATCCACCGGCTGATCGCAGCGCGCACCCGGCGCCGGGCAGTTCAGCATCTGGTTGGGATCGCCGTACCAGGGGTTGGTCCCCAGCGGCACGTACGGTTCCTCGGAGCGGCACTCCCGCGGTGTCGCCGCGCGCTTGCCCGGCACGTCGGCACACGGATAGTTGCGGGCGCCGCGCACCACGTTCGGCGCATCCTTGGGGATCTTGCAATAGGTCCCGCTGGGCAGCGGGGCGGTGGTGGTGTCGGCCGGGGCCCGCCACTCGGTGGCCGGCAGGAAGCCGGTCAGGCACGGTGGCGGCTGGTTGATGGTCAGGCTGAAGTTCAGCGCCGCGGCGTTCTCGAACGGGGCGGCCACCGCCTGGGCCACCGACGCGCCCTGCGGCAACACCACCAGCGTCTGCTCGAGGCCCTTGTTGTAGCGCTTGAGCATGTCCAGGACGATCTCGAGGTTGGCCAGCGTCTGCGGCAACGACTCGCGCACATCGCTGAACACCGCCGTCACCGCGTCGGCGGTGGGCGCGGCGTTCGTCAGCGTGTTGCGCAGCACCTGATCCTGGGCCGCGGTCTGCGAGGTGATGCTGTTCAGGTTGCGGGCCCACCGGGCGATCTCGTCGCCGGAGTTGACCTGGCTGTCCAGGATGGGCGACACGTTGTCGACGATGGCGTTGATGTCGCCGATATGCGTACGGAAGTCACCGACCACCGCCTGGGTGCCGTCGACCAGCCGCTGCAGGGCCGGGCCCAGGCCGCCGACCGCGATCGCCGTCTCGTCGAGCAGCGCGGAGATCTTCTCCTTCGGCAGCACGGCCAGACCGCGGTTGGCGGCGTCGAGTGCCGGGCCGATCTCCTGGGGCACCGTGCCGTTGGTGATCGTCTGCCCCGGCGCGAAGTACTGATCGCCGCCGCCCTCGGACACCAGGTCCAGATACTGCTCACCGATCGCCGACACCGAGTGCACGTTGGCGGTGGCGTTGACCGGGATCCGGTAGTTCTCCGAGATGCTCAGGGTCGCCAGCGCGCCCCGCTCGGTGGGCTCGATCCCGGTGACCTTGCCGATGGTGATGCCGCGGTAGGTGACGTTGGCGGTGCGGTACAGACCGCCGGAGGCGGGCAGATCCGCCTTGAGCTGGTACTGCCCGATGCCGGCCACGCTCGGCAGCTTGAGGTAGTACCAGCCGAGTGCCACCAAGGCCACCAGCGTCAGAACGGTGAACAGCAGCAACTGAATTCGAACGACTCGGGTCAGCACGGCAACTCACTCCCCTCTCTCGACGAGCGGGCCGCCGGCCACCGAGTTCGGATTCGGGGTGAACCGGACGTCGGGGATCATCGTCGCCGGGTCGCGGCCCCACGACTGCTCGAGCGCCCGCAGCATGCCCGAGACCCCGGTCCCGGTGAGGAACGCGTTGTCCAGCGTGCTCAGCGTCAGGTCGAAGGTCGCCGAGGTGTTGATGTAGTCACCGCGCACGACCTTCGGCACGTTGTCGATGTTGAACGGCGCGGTCAGCAGCAGCTTCAGCGACTCCACCAGGTACGGGGAGGCCTTCTCCAGCTGTCCCAGCGGACGCTGCAGCAGTTGCAGGTTGGTCTCCAGGTTGCCGCGCGCGGCCGACAGCGTCTCGTCGGTGATCGCCGAGAACCGGCCCAGCGAGGTGACCGCGTCGGCGAACACGTCGCGCTGATCGGCAAAATACTGGATCAGCGGCGGGATCTCGGTGAGCACCCGGTCCAGGGTGTCGTTGCGCTCGGCGACGATGGTCAGCAGTTCGTTGGTGCCGTCGATGGCGCGGGTCAGATCCTCGCGCTGCGCGTTGAGTTCGCGGGTGAAGGTCGCCAGCTTGCCCAGGAACGCCCGGATCTGTTCGGCGTTGCCGTCGAGGATGTTGTTGACCTCGTTCTGGATCACCTCGAGGTTCGGGATGCCACCGCCGCGCAGCACGGTGGCGATGCTGGCCAGCGTCCGCTCGGTGGTCGGGTAGGCCGTCGAGTTCTTCAGTTCGATGGTGTCCCCGTCGCGCAGCCGCTCCGGTGAGGGATCCTCCGGCGGCGCCAACTCGACGTGCTGGCTGCCCAGCAGGCTGGTCTGGCCGATGCGCGCGGTCGCGTTGGCCGGCAGCGTGATGTCGGATTCCATGTCCAGGGTGAGCGTGGCGATCCAGTTCTTCAGCTCGATGGCGCGCACCGAGCCGACGTTCACGTCGGCCACTCGGACCTTGCTGTTGACGTTGAGCGCCAAGGTATCCGGCATCTGGACGTAGATCCGCATGTTGTCCGCGCCGGTGCCGGGACCGCCGGGCAGCGGGACGTTGGCGATGCCGCGCCACCCGCACGACGACAGCGTCACCACCGCGACGAGCAACACCAGCCCGCGCCAGGCGACGCGACGGGTCATCTGCAGCGTGCGCATCACCGACCACCCGCCTCGGCCGGCAACGGCGGACCCGCGGGAGCCGGGGCCGCCGGCGCGGGCCCCTGCTGGGCCGGGTTGGTGCCCGGTAGCTGCTGGGACACCGGCAGCGGGCCGGGGACCACGCCCGGATCCGGACCCGGCGGCGGGCCGGGCTGCGGATACCAGGGCGGCGGCAGCGGGTTGTTCTGGTCGTAGGCGTTCGGCGGCGCGCCACCGCGCGGTCCGCCCGGGGTGAGCACCGGATCGGGGCCACCCATCAACGCGGCCAACGAATCCGGGGTCAGCATGTTCTTGGTGAACTGCTGGACCTGCAGCCCCTGCATGCCCGGCGCCACCACCCAGCCGGGCTCGTGGTTGCCGTGCGAGAACAGCGTGTCGCGGGAGAAGATGCCCGGCACGGTGGTGTCCTTGTACCCCGGCGGCGGACGCAGCCGCTCCTCGGAATAGGCCACGGTCTTGGGCTGGGTGGCCGCGGTGGACACCTGGTTGAGGCCGAACGGCGGGTAGTTGAACTTGATCGCGTCGAGCACCGGGGCCAGGTACTGCGCGCACAGTTCCGCGGACTCCTGGTAGCCCAGCCGGCTGCCGGCCTGGATCGAGCTGCAGATGAACTGCATCGGGTTGGCGAAGCTGGCCACCACCGGGATGGCGCTCAGCGCGCCGCTGGTGGGCTCGTAGATGGTGACCAGGTTGGCGGCCAGGTTCGGGAACACGTGCAGCGCGGTCTCCAGGCCGTCGCGCGGTTCGGGCTGCAGCAGCGCGGTGGTGGCCTCGCTGAGGTTGTTGACGTTGTGCGCCAACACCTCCCCGTTCTGGTCGACGAAGTCGCGCGCGGTGCTGAGCAATTGGTCGACCTGCCCCAAGGTGTCGGCAAGTTCGGAGTCGGTGCGGTTGAAGCTGTCGGTGAACTCGGCGAGGTTCGAGTTCAGCGCGACGAACTGCTGATCGCTCTGGTGCAGCGCGTTGACGAACAGCGCCAGACTCTTGGCGACGGCGAAGAAGTCGCCGCGGCCGTCGTTGAGCGCGGTGATGGCCTCCGACAGCGACGTCAGGGTGGTGTTGAGCTGATCCCCCTTGCCGGCGAAGCCGTCGGCGAAGGACTCCAGCACGTCACCGAACGGGCCCTTGGGCTGCTCGGGGGTGGGCCCCAATTGGCTGACGATGTCGGTGATCTGGTTGCGTAGGTCGTCCCATTCGACGGGCACCTGGGTGCGCTCGATCGGGATGACGGCGTTGTTCTTCATCACCGGGCCGCCGGTGTAGGCCGGCGAGAGCTGGATGGTGCGGGAGGCCACCAGGCTGGGGTTCAGGATCGAGGCCGTCGCGTCCTCGGGCACCTTGTACTTGTTCTGGTAGTGCATGGTGACCCGCATGGTGTCGCCCTCGGGTTCGATCTTGTCGATCGCCCCGACCCGCACGCCCATGATCTGCACCTTGTCGCCCGGGTACAGCGCCAAGGCCTGCGGGAAGTAGGCCACCACGGTGTTGGTGGTCAGCCGCTTGTACAGCTGCCAGCCGACCAGCCCGCCGACCAGGCCGAGCACGATCAGCAGCGCGCCGATCACCACCGCCGTCCGGGAAACGTTCGGCAGCTTGATCTTTCGGAGGTCATAGATGGTCGACAACGGTCAGGAACCTCCCGTGTCGGGGACGAGGAACGGCGGGTTGCCGGGCAGCGGCGCCACGGTGTTCGGCGACAGTTGCTGCTCGGGACCCGGCGGCGGGGTGCCCTGTTCGCGCGGCAC
>JAEWRC010000081.1 GCA_023460175.1 Actinomycetes bacterium | reverse complement strand
GTACACCCCGCCGCTGCGCGCGCCCGGCGTGCCGCCGTTCGGGCTGGGGCTGCGCCCGCTGCCGGGCGCGGTGGGCCGGTTGCGTGACGCCGCGGCACACGCCGTCATCGCCCGATCCGTCGAGGGCGTGATGCTGCCGCCCATCAACACGCTGCGCGCCCGACTGGCCGTCGGTCCCGTCGCGACCGTTGACGAATTCCTGCGTCGGGCGCCGCTGCTGCTGGTCGCCAGCGGCACGCCGTTCCAGTATCCGCAGACCGACTGGGGCGAGACGGTGGCGATGATCGGACCCTGCGTTCTGGACCCCGGGCCGAGCACCGCACCGGACTGGCTGACCGCGATCGACCGGCCGATCGTCCTGGTCACCACGTCGTCGGAGAAGCAGGCCGACGACACGCTGGTCCGCACCGCGATCGCCGCGCTGGCCGACGAGCCCGTGCACACGGTGGCCACGCTGCCGGCCGGACTGCCCGACGGGTTGGCGGCCGCGCCGAATGCGACGCTGTGCCGGCAGGTCCCGCACGGCGCCGTGCTCGATCGCGCGGTGTGCGCGGTGACCCACGGCGGGATGGGCGTCACGCAGAAGGCGCTCGACCGCGCGGTGCCGGTGTGCGTGGTGCCCTACGGCCGCGATCAGTTCGAGGTGGCCCGCCGCATCGAGGTCGCCCGGTGCGGAACCCGGCTGCCGGCCAAGAAGCTCTCCCCGGCGCGGCTGCGCGCCAAGGTGCGCGAGGCGATGACCATGACCGAGGGGGCACGACGGGTCGCGGCCGGCTTTGCGGCCACCGGCGGAACCGTCCGCGGGGCAGAGCTTTTCGAGCAGCGCGTCCTCGGCGCGGGTTGACTCAGCTCAGGTGCCGGCCCAGGAACTCCGTGGTCGCCGTCCAGTGCCGGGCCGCGGCCTGTTCGTCGTACGGGGCGTTGTCGGGCACCGCGAAGCCGTGGCCGGCCGCGTAGAACTCGATGGTGTGCGGCACGTCCGCGTCGGTCAGCGCGCGGTCCAGCGTCTCGGCCTGCGCGGCGGTGAACGACGCGTCGTTCTCGGCCCCACCCACGTAGATGGGCGCGCGCATCTCCTCGGCCAGCAGGTGCGGGCTGCCGGCATCCTCGGACGCCAGCCCGCCGCCGTGGAAGGACAGTGCGGCGCCCACCCGGTCCGGCACCCGGCCGGTGACCACCAGCGAGGTGCGCCCGCCCATGCAGTAGCCGGTGGTGCCGAACGCCTCGCCCCGGACCTCCGGGCGTGCGGCCAGGTAATCGAACAGCGCCGCGGCGTCGGCGGCCATCATGTCCGGGGTGACCTTCCCGATCATCGAGAACAACCGGCCGCGTTCCTTGGGATCCCCGAACACCGTCGCCATGTCGAAGGGGGCCCAGCCGGGATTGCGGTAGTAGACGTCGGGCACCACCACGGCGTAGCCGGCCGAGGCCAGGCGCTGGGCCATCTCGTCGAACGTCTGGCGCGGACCGCCGGCGTCGGGATACATCACCACGCCAGGCCAGGGGCCGTCCCCGTCGGGCGTGGCGAAGGTGACGGAACAGCTGCCGTCGGGGGTGTTGATGGTGTCGGTGATGATCGGCATGCCTTCTGTTCTACCGTGCCCGCGACGGTAGGCTGGCCGAATGTCGATCGCCACGCCCTACGAAGATCTGCTGCGCCTGGTGCTCGAGACGGGAACCCCGAAATCCGACCGCACCGGTACGGGCACCCGCAGTGTGTTCGGCCATCAGTTGCGCTACGACCTGCGGGCCGGCTTTCCGCTGATCACCACCAAGAAGGTCCATCTGAAGTCCGTGGTCTACGAGCTGCTGTGGTTCCTGCGCGGCGATTCCAATGTGCGCTGGCTGCAAGAGCACGGCGTCACCATCTGGGACGAATGGGCCTCTCCGACAGGAGATCTGGGCCCGGTCTACGGCGTGCAGTGGCGATCCTGGCCCACCCCGTCCGGGGAGCACATCGATCAGATCAGCGCCGCGCTGGCGCTGCTGAAGACCGACCCGGACTCGCGCCGCAACATCGTCTCGGCGTGGAACGTCGGGGAGATCCCGCAGATGGCGCTGCCGCCGTGCCACGCCTTCTTCCAGTTCTACGTCGCCGACGGCCGACTCAGCTGCCAGCTGTACCAGCGCAGCGCCGACCTGTTCCTCGGGGTGCCCTTCAACATCGCCAGCTACGCGCTACTGACGCACATGATGGCCGCCCAGGCCGACCTCGAGGTGGGGGAGTTCATCTGGACCGGCGGCGACTGCCACATCTACGACAACCACGTCGAGCAGGTCACCGAGCAGCTGACCCGGGATCCGCGTGCCTATCCCGAACTGGTCCTGGCGCAACGCGATTCACTGTTCGACTACACCTATGAGGACGTCGTGATCAATAACTACGACCCGCACCCCGCGATCAAGGCGCCGGTGGCGGTGTGAGCGGACCCTCGCTGATCTGGGCGCAGTCCAGTTCGGGTGTCATCGGCCGCGACAACGCCATCCCGTGGCGGCTGCCCGAGGACCAGGCGCGGTTCAAGGAACTCACGCTGGACCGCACGGTGGTGATGGGCCGGCTGACCTGGGAGTCGCTGCCGGCCCGAGTGCGGCCACTGCCGGGGCGCAAGAACGTCGTCGTCACCCGGCAGGCCGACTATCGCGCCGCCGGGGCACAGGTGGTCACCGACTTCGAGCAGGTGCCCCTGGACGACACCTGGGTGATCGGCGGCGTGCAGATCTACGCGCTGGCGCTGCCGCTGGCGAGGCGGTGCGAGGTCACCGAGATCGACATCGACCTGCGCCGCGAGGACGACGACGCGCTGGCCCCGGTGCTCGACGAGAGCTGGACCGGAACCGTCGGCGACTGGCAGACCAGTTCGTCGGGCCTGCGTTATCGGTTCCTGACCTACCGGCGTTGATGTCGACGCTGCGGGTGGACCAGGCGCGCCGGATCGCGCTGTCCGCCCAGGGTTTTCATGAGGCCAAGCCGACGGGAGCGGTCACCCGGGCGCATCTGCGTCGGCTGATCTCGCGGACCCAGGTACTGCAGCTGGACTCGGTGTCGGTGGCGGTGCGCGCCCACTACGCCCCGGTGTTCAGCCGGTTGGGTCCCTACGACCGGGAGCTGCTGGACCGGGCGGCGTGGAGCCACAGCGCGCGTTCACCCCGCCTGCTGGTCGAGTACTGGGCGCACGAGGCCGCGCTGATGGCCGTCGAGGACTGGCCACTGCTGCGCTGGCGGATGCGCGGGTACACCCACGGCCGGTGGGGCACCGAGACGGTCCGCAAGAACCCACGGTTGGCCGACGACATCGTCGCCGCGATCGCCGACCTCGGTCCGGCGACGGCGGGGCAGATCGAGACGTACCTGGAGGCCGAGCCGCGCGCGGGAAAAGGTCCCTGGTGGGGGCGCAGCGACACCAAGTGGGTGGCCGAGGCGCTGTGGTCGTCGGGGGTGTTGACGACGGCCACCCGGGTGGGCTTCGCCCGGCACTACGACCTGACCGAACGGGTGCTGCCCGCCGAGGTGCTGGCCCGCGAGGTCGACGACGCCGAGGCGGTGCGCGAGCTGACGCTGCGGGCGGCGACGGCCCTGGGCGTGGGCACCGAGGCCGACATCCGCGACTACTTCCGGTTGGGCGCCGCGCAGGTCAAGCCCGCGCTGGCCGATCTGGTGGCCGGCGGCGAACTCGAGGCCGTGCAGATCGACGGCACACCCGCGTATCTGCGTGCGGGACAGAAGATTCCCCGCGTCGACCGCGGCACCGCGCTGCTGTGTCCGTTCGATCCGCTGGTGTTCTTCCGGCCGCGGGTCGAGCGGCTGTTCGGCTTCCACTACCGCATCGAGATCTACACGCCCGCGGCCAAGCGCCGCTACGGCTACTACGTGTGGCCGTTCCTGCTCGACGGGCAACTGGTGGGCCGGGTCGACCTCAAGGCCGACCGGGCCGCCGACACGCTGCGGGTGCTCGGCGCGTTCGGTGAGGACGGCGCCGACCGCGCCCGCGTCGCCCCGGCGCTGGCGGCCGAACTGCACACGATGGCCGGCTGGCTGGGACTCGGCGGGGTCAGCGTCGGCGCGCGCGGTGATCTGGCCGCGGCGTTGGCATCCGCGACCTGAGAGCCCGTCACGTTAGGCTCAGCGCGTGGCCGAGACCGCCCCGCTGCGCGTGCAGCTGATTGCCAAGACGGAGTTCACCGCCCCGCCGGACGTGCCCTGGAGCACCGACGCCGACGGCGGCCCGGCCCTGCTCGAGTTCGCCGGGCGGGCCTGCTACCAGAGCTGGGACAAGCCGAATCCGCGCACCGCGACCAACGCCACCTACCTCAAGCACATCATCGACGTCGGGCACTTCTCGGTGCTCGAACACGCCTCGGTGAGCTTCTACATCACCGGCATCTCGCGGTCCTGCACCCACGAACTGATCCGGCATCGCCATCTGTCCTACTCGCAGCTGTCGCAGCGGTACGTCCCCGAGCACGACGCTCAGGTCGTGGTGCCGCCCGGCATCGATGGTGACCCGGAACTCGAGCGGCTGTTCCTGGCCGCCACCGATGCCAGCCGCGCGGCCTACACCGAACTGATGGCCAGGCTCGACGAGAAGCTGGCCGGCGAGGCCGGCACCGTGCGCCGCAAGCAGGCCCGCCAGGCCGCGCGTGCGGTGTTACCGAACGCCACCGAGACCCGCATCGTGGTCACCGGCAACTACCGGGCCTGGCGCCATTTCATCGCCGTGCGGGCCAGCGAGCAGGCCGACGTCGAGATCCGCCGGCTGGCCATCGAATGCCTGCGCCAACTGGTTGCTGTGGCGCCGCAGGTGTTCGCCGATTTCGATATTTACACCCTCGCCGACGGCACGGAGGTGGCCACGAGCCCGTTGGCGACCGAGGCGTGAAACCGAGTTGATTACGCGCGGTACCCTTACGCGGTGAGCACCAGCGGATTCGACGTCAGCGCACGTTTGGGCACCGTGCTGACTGCCATGGTGACGCCGTTCGGCCCGGACGGCTCGCTGGACACGGCCACCGCGAAGAAGCTCGCCACCCACCTGGTGGACGCCGGATGCGACGGTCTGGTCATCTCCGGCACCACCGGGGAATCGCCCACCACCAGCGACGACGAGAAGATCGAGCTGCTCTCGGCGGTCCTCGACGAGGTCGGCGACCGGGCCCGGATCATCGCCGGGGCCGGCAGCTATGACACAGCCCACAGTGTGAACTTGGCCCGGCGCAGTGCGGAGGCCGGTGCCCACGGACTATTGGTGGTCACGCCCTACTACTCGCGACCCCCGCAGTCGGGTTTGCTGGCGCACTTCCGCACCGTGGCCGACGCCACGGATCTGCCGAACGTGCTGTACGACATTCCGCCGCGCTCGGTCGTGCCCATCGAGTGGGACACCCTGCGGCAGTTGGCCGAGCACCCGAACATCGTCGGGGTCAAGGACGCCAAGGGCGACCTGCACGGCAGCGCCCAGATCATGGCGGAGACCGGGCTGGCCTACTACTCCGGCGACGACGCGCTGAACCTGCCGTGGCTGGCGGTCGGGGCCGTCGGCTTCATCAGCGTGTGGGGACATCTGGCCGCCGCCCAGCTCCGAGAGATGTTGTCGGCGTTCAACTCCGGCGACATCGGCACCGCGCGCAAGATCAGTGTGTCGCTCGGGCCGTTGAACGCCGCACAATACCGCCTCGGCGGTGTGACCCTTTCCAAGGCCGGGCTGCGGTTGCAGGGCTTCGACGCCGGGAACCCGCGGCTGCCCCAGGTCCCGGCCACCGACGAGCAGATCCAAGCGCTGGCCGCTGAAATGCGCGCGGCGGCGCTGCTTCGATAGGACTCCCATGAATACCGATCTGGCACCGCCCCGGCACCTCGAGCCCGGCGGGCTGCGGGTGACGGCGCTCGGCGGCATCGGCGAAATCGGCCGCAACATGACCGTGTTCGAACACCTGGGCCGGTTGTTGATCATCGACTGCGGCGTGCTGTTCCCGGGCCACGACGAGCCGGGCGTCGACCTGATCCTGCCCGACCTGCGGCACATCGAGGACCGCCTCGACGACATCGAGGCGCTGGTCCTGACCCACGCGCACGAGGACCACATCGGGGCCATCCCGTTCCTGCTCAAGCTGCGCTCCGACATTCCGGTCGTGGGCTCGAAGTTCACCCTGGCGCTGGTGGCCGCCAAGTGCCGCGAGCACCGGATCAAGCCGAACTTCGTGGAGGTCGCCGAGGGCCAGCGCAGCACGCACGGCGTGTTCGAGTGCCAGTACTTCGCGGTCAACCACTCGATCCCGGACGCGCTGGCGATCGCCGTGCACACCGGGGCCGGCACCGTGCTGCACACCGGCGACATCAAACTCGACCAGCTTCCACTCGACGGCCGGCCCACCGACCTGCCCGGCATGTCGCGGCTCGGCGACGCCGGTGTCGACCTGTTCCTGTGTGATTCCACCAACGCCGAGCATCCCGGCGTCGGCCCGTCCGAGAGCGAGATCGGACCCAACCTGCACCGGCTGATCCGCGGCGCCGAGGGGCGGGTCATCGTCGCCTGCTTCGCCTCCAACGTCGACCGGGTGCAGCAGATCGTCGACGCCGCAGTGGCATTGGGCCGCAAGGTCTCCTTCGTCGGGCGCTCGATGGTCCGCAACATGGGCATTGCCCGCGAACTCGGCTTCCTGACCGTCGCCGACGACGACGTCATCGACATCGGCGCCGCCGAGATGATGCCGCCGGATCGGGTGGTGCTGGTGACCACCGGCACCCAGGGCGAGCCGATGGCGGCGCTGTCCCGGATGTCGCGCGGCGAGCACCGCAGCATCACGCTGACCGACGGCGATCTGATCGTGCTGTCCAGTTCGCTGATCCCCGGTAACGAGGAAGCCGTCTACGGGGTGATCGACGCGCTGGCCAAGATCGGTGCCCGCGTCGTCACCAACAGCCAAGTGCGCGTGCACGTCTCCGGACACGCCTACGCCGGCGAGCTGTTGTTCCTGTACAACGGCGTGCGGCCCCGCAACGTCATGCCGGTGCACGGCACCTGGCGGCACCTGCGGGCCAACGCCAAGCTGGCAGCCAGCACCGGGGTGCCCGAAGAGAACATCGTGGTGGCCGAGAACGGCGTCAGTGTCGACCTGGTCAACGGCGTCGCGTCCATCGCGGGTGCGGTCCCGGTGGGCAAGATGTTCGTCGACGGGCTCATCACCGGCGATGTCGGCGACGCGACGCTGGGGGAGCGGCTGATCCTGTCGTCGGGCTTCGTGGCGGTCACGGTGGTGGTTCACCGCGGGACCGGAAAGCCCGCGGCCCCACCGCATCTACACGCCCGCGGCTTCTCGGAGGACCCGAAGGCGTTGGAGCCGGCCGCGTTGAAGGTGGCCGCCGAGTTGGAGAACCTGGTGGCCGAGGGCGTCACCGACCCGGTGCGGGTAGCCCAGGCGGTGCGGCGCGCGGTCGGCAAGTGGGTGGGCGAGACCTACCGGCGCCAGCCCATGATCGTGCCGACCGTGCTGGAGATCTGAGCCGGCGGTCTCAGGGCAGCGCCTCGAGCCGATAGCCCATGCCGCGCAGCGTCACGAACCGTTCGGCGCCCAGCTTGCGGCGCAGATACCGGACGTAGACGTCGACGACGTTGGAACCCGGATCGTAGTCGTAACCCCACACCTGGCTGAGCAGCTGTTCGCGGGACAGCACCTGACCGGGATGCCGCAAAAACGTCTCGGCCAAGGCGAATTCGCGCGCCGACAGGTCGACGGTGCGCCCGTCGACCTCGGCGCGGCGGGTCCGCAGGTCCAGGCTGAGCCCGCCATAGGACAGCACGGTGAGCTCGCCGACCCGCTCGGTGGACAGCCGCAGCCGGATCCGGGCCAACAATTCCTCGAACCGGAACGGCTTGGGCATGTAGTCGTCGGCGCCGCCCTCGAGGCCCGCCACGGTGTCGGCGACGCTGGTGCGCGCGGTGAGCATCACCACCGGCAGCTGATTGTTCTCCGCGCGCAGCTTGCGCAACACCTCGAAGCCGTCCATCCGCGGCAGGCCGATGTCGAGCACCATCAGGTCGAAGTCGCCGGTGCGCGCGTAGTCGTGGGCCGTCACCCCGTCGGTGACCTCGGTGACGGTGAACCCGTTGGCGGTCAGCCCCTTTCGGATGAACGACGAGATGCGGGGTTCGTCTTCGGCGATCAGGATGCGGGCCATCGGTCCTCCAGGAGCGCGGGAATGGTGATGGTGAACGTCGCGCCCCGACCCTGCACGCTGTCGAGCAGCACATCGCCGCCGTGCGCGACGGCGATGGCCCGCACGATCGACAGACCCAGCCCGGCGCCCTCGCCGACCTGTCGGCCGCCGCTGCCGCGGGCGAACCGGTCGAAGATGCGGGCCTGATCCTCCGGGCTGACGCCGGGCCCGGAGTCCGACACCCAGAACCGCAGCCAACCGCCGGACAGCTGCGAACCGATGCCGATGCGCCCGCCCGGTTCGGTGAACCGACTTGCGTTGTCGGCCAACGCGACCAACCCCTGGGTGATGCGCTGCGGGTCCAGCACCGCGGTGACGTTGGCGGTGGTCTCCAGCACGAAGTTGCGTTCGGCCAGCCGGGAGAGCTTGACGAAGGCGTCCTCGGTGAGCGCCGCGACGTCGGTGTACTCCGGTTGCAGGAAGGTCGGCTGCTCGGAGTGCGCGAGCACCAGCAGGTCGCTCACCATGCGGTTCATCCGGGTCAACTCGTCATCGACGAGCGCGACGGTCGCGGTGATGTCCTCCGGGTCGGTCGGGTCGAGCACCTCGAGATGGCCGCGGACGATGGTGATCGGCGTGCGCAGTTCGTGGCCGGCGTCGTCGATGAACCGACGCTGGGCGGCAACCCCGGATTCGATCCGGTCCAGCATGCCGTTGAGGGTGGCCACCAACTCGTTGGTCTCGTCGCGTTCGCCGCCGCGGCGCATCGGAATGCGTTGCGACATATCGGTGTCGGTGATGGTGCGCGCCGTGTCGACCACATCGTTGAGCGGATGCAGGATGCGGCCGGCCAGCAGCCAAGCCGCGCCGGCGGCCCCGACCACGGTGACCGATCCGACCAGCAGCATCATCCGGGCGGCGTTGTCGGCGGCCTCGCGTTCGGCGTCGCCGAGGTAGGCCGCGACGATCACGCCGCGCGACTCGTCGCCGTCGAGCGAGACCGGGATCGCCAGGTAGCGGACCTCGCCGGCCTCGGGATGCTCGTAGCGGCCCTCGGTGGGCTCGGTGACCGACGCGACGCGCTGCTCGAAGGCCTCGTCCTTGGCCAGCACCTCGGTGGCGCCGGGTTCCTGACGGCTCTGGGTGCGGTAGACGCCGTCGACGTAGCCGAGGAACTTCTCGTTGGGCCGGGCGATGTTGTAGGCGATCGCCTCGTGGATGACCTCGTCGATGCTGGCGAACGGGGCGCCGGTGCGGGGGTTGACCCCGGGCGCGCTCAGTTCGCCGAACTCCTCGACCTCGACGCGCAGCGCCTCGTCCATGCGCGCGTTGATGCTGGACTTGAGCAGCAGCCAGGTCGCCAGCGTGACGATGCCCAGGGCCGCCATCACCAGCAGCAGCACCCAGCCGATGATCCGGGTCCGGGCGGTGGTCGGGAGCATCCGGCGCCACCTCGGGGTGCGGGTGCGCTCGGTCATGCCCGCCATCCTGCCCGGTACGGCCGGTTCGTGTCGGAGATGCACCCGGTCGGGCGACGGGGGACGGCGCTCAGTCGTCCCAGTCGTCGTCATCCCAGTCGTCATCCCAATCGTCGGCGTCGTCCCAGTCGTCGTCCCAATCATTGCCGCCCTGGTAGCGCGGTGCGCCGCCGGTGACCGGCGGGGGAGCGGGCGGGTTGATGG
>JAEWRC010000080.1 GCA_023460175.1 Actinomycetes bacterium | reverse complement strand
GGTGTTCGTCGCCGCGACCGGCGATCGCATCCCGGCCGGCGCCGCGGTGCTGGCCGGCGAATTCGCGGGCACACCGGTCGAGGTGGGGGTGTGGCGCTGGCCCCAGGACGCCGCCCTGCCCGGCAGGGCGGTGGCCGCCCACCCGGCCCGCCTGGCCGAACTGCTGGCGGCCGCGGGCCTGACGGTGCCGCCGGCGCCGCGCATCTCGGTGCGCGCCTACCGGCCCGGGCAGCGCGCCGTGCTGGAGATCGGCTCGGCGAGCGGCGGGCCGCGCTGGTTCGTGAAGGTGGTGCGGCCCGCGCTGGTGCCCGAACTGCAACTGCGGCACCGGCTCCTCGGGGCCGCACTGCCGGTGCCGCCGGTGGTGGCCGCCGACGAGCGCGGGCTCATCGTGCTGCCCGAGGCGCCGGGCACCGTGCTGCGCCAACTGCTCGCCACCGACGCGGCGATCCCGTCGCCGCAGGAGCTGCAGGACAGCCTGGACGCGCTGCCGGCCACGCTGCTCGAATTGCCCACGGGCCGCGGCCATCTGCGGCGCATCGAGGACTCGGCGCGGGTGCTGGAGCTGACCACCGCGGCCAACCCGGCGGTGCCCGAGCGGCTCCGCCACACGGTGGCCGACCAATTGCGTTCGGCGGCAGACCAACCCGCCGGCCCCGTGGTGCCGGTGCACGGCGACTTCTACGAGGCGCAGCTGCTGATCGAGCACGGCCGCATCAGCGGCGTCATCGACGTCGACTCCGCGGGCCCCGGCGAGCGGGCCGACGAATGGGCCAACCTGCTCGGACACCTGTCGGTGTTCGGGCTGGGCACCCCGCGCGCGGCGGCCTACGGCGCCGAGATCCTCGCCCACGCCCGGCGTCACACCGACGCCGAGGATCTCGCGGTGCGCACCGCCGCGGTGGTGTTCGGCCTGGCCACCGGCCCGTTCCGGGCCCAGCGCGACGGCTGGGCGCAGCGCACCCGGCAACGCCTCGAGCTGGCGCAGCGCTGGTTGTCGAGCATGAGGACACACTCATCTTCGGCTCCCGCGCCCCTCATCTTCGCGACCGATAGTTGAACTGTAAGAAAGAAACCCCTGCCGAACAGGAGAGCACTATGCAACGCCCAGCCCACTGGAAAGTCGTCACGGTCGGTGTCGCCCTGACCGGTCTCGGCATCGTCGGCGCCGGTGCCGCCGGAGCGGCTGTCGCCCCGGCCCCGACTGCCGGCACCGCGAGCATCGAGGCCCCGCTCAGTGTCGACGCCCCGCAGGTCGGGTTCGCCGCCATGAACGACGACTGGACCGACACCTACTGGGACGACGTGAGCTACCAGAGCCACGACGACTGGACCGATACCTACTGGGACGACTGACCCGGGGAACGACTGACCGGGGAACGACTGACCGCGTTCCGGTCCGAGGGACGCGTATCCGCACCGCGGGTACGCGTCCTTTTTCGTCCGCCCCGCCGATATGCCGCCGACGCGGTGCCCGGAGTGCAAGGGTGTGTCCATGTCTACCGCCGACATCTCCTCCGAGCCGCAGGGCCGCACGGTATTCGGGCATCCCATCGGCCTGACCAACCTGTTCGGGGTCGAACTGTGGGAACGGTTCTCGTTCTACGGAATGCTGACCATCCTCGGCTACTACCTGTACTACTCGGTCACCGACGGCGGCCTGGGCCTGGCCCAGAGCACCGCCACGGGCATCGTCGGGGCCTACGGCGGGCTGGTCTACCTGTCCACCGTGCTGGGCGGCTGGATCGCCGACCGGGTGCTGGGCATGGAACGCACGGTGTTCTACGGCGGGATCGTGGTGATGGCCGGGCACATCGCGCTGGCGGTGTTACCCGGCATGTCCGGGGTGGGCGTTGGACTGGTCCTGGTGGCGCTGGGCTCCGGCGCGCTGAAGGCCAACGCCTCCTCGCTGCTGGGCACGCTGTACGCCAAGGGCGATCCGCGGGCCGACGGCGGCTTCACGCTGTTCTATCTGGGCATCAACCTGGGTGCGTTCGCCGGGCCGCTGATCACCGGCCTGCTGCAGACCCGGGTCGGGTTCCACTGGGGCTTCGGCGCGGCCGCTGTCGGCATGGCGCTGGGCCTGGCGCAGTACGTGGTGTTCCGCCGCAATCTCGGCAGCCACGGCCGTGACGTGCCGAACCCGTTGCCGCGCAGCGCCGTCGGCAAGAGCGTCGCGGTGATCGCCGGGGCCGTCGTCGTCATCGTCGTGGTCGTCGCGCTGGGCTGGGTGACGCTGGCCAACCTGTCGCAAGTGACCACCGTGGTGATCGCGCTGGCGTCGATCGCCTACTTCGCGATCATGCTGACCAACGCGCGGGTGACGGCCGTGGAACGCACCCGGGTGCGCGCGTTCATCCCGCTGTTCGTGGCCAACGCCGTGTTCTGGTCGCTGTTCCAGCAGATCTTCACCGTGCTCGCGGTCTACTCCGACGAGCGGATGAACTGGTCGCTCTTCGGCTGGACCGCGCCGTCGAACTGGATCGGTTCCTTCGAACCGGTGTGGATCATCCTGCTCTCGCCGCTGTTCGCGATCATGTGGACGCGGCTGGGCAACCGCGCGCCGACCACGCCGCGCAAGTTCGCCTACGGCGTCATCGGAATGGGCTTGGCGTTCCTGTGTTTCGTGCCGCTGGCGGGCACGGAGGGCCGCTCGGTGCCGGTGCTGATCATCGTCGCGATCATGGCCGTCTTCGCGGTCTCCGAGCTGCTGCTCTCACCCATCGGGTTGTCGGTGACCACCAAGCTGGCCCCCGAGGCATTCCGCGCGCAGATGATGGCGCTGTACTTCTTCTCGGTCGGCCTCGGCACCGCGATGTCGGGGGTGCTCGCCGGGTACTACGACGCCGCCCGCGAGGTCGCCTACTTCGGCATCCTCGGCGCCGTCGCGGTGGTGGTCGGCCTGCTGGTGTTCGCGATCGCGCCGTGGATCAGCCGGCACATGGAGGGTGTGCACTAACGCGCGGCCGCGGTGTTGGCCGCCTCCTGGGCCTGCTGCAAGGCGCGGGGGACCGGCAGGCGGCCCAGGAACATCTCGTCGAAATACGGTTTGAGCGCGGCGAATCCGGCCGCGAAGCCGGTGCCGCCCGGTGCGCTCAGGTGGGGGCCGTCGAGCACGTCGAAGAACGGGCCGACGTCGATCCCGCGCCCCGTCCAGTAGTCGTGGTAGACGCGCTGGGCGCTGCGGACCGCCGGGATCGCGGCGCCACTGGCCCCGAGGTAGGAGTTGCCCGCGGTGCTGCCCAGCCAGGCCAGCACCCGCCGGGTGGCCTCGGGGTGCTTGGTCGCCGAATTCCCGGCGGCCACAATGCCGTTGGTGACGCTGACCCGCCCGGCCGGGCCGCGCGGCAGCATCGCCACCCCCCACTCGAAGGGCGCCTGCGCCACGTTGGCCAGGTTGTAGGTGCCCGACTGGAACAGCGCCATCCGCCCGGCGAGGAACTGGTTGCGGGAGAAGTCGCCGTTGTCGTTGGTGGCCGCGGCCGGCGGGGCCGCGTGATCGGCGTTGATCAGGCCGACGAGGTAGTCGAACGCCGTTGCGGCCTGCGGGTTGTCGAACGTGAACCGGTCGCCGGTCGAGAACGTGCCACCGGCGGAGCCGATGAAGTTCAGGTAGATGCCCTGCAGGTCGTTGGCGGCGTTGTAGCCCCACTGCCGGATCCGGCCGGGGTCGAAACCGGGCTCCCCGGCGTGGCGGCCCTGCGCGTCGACGGTCAGCCGCATGGCCAGCGGCCGCAGCGAGTCCTCGGGCGTGCCCCAGTACAGCTCGTCGAGGACGGCCGGGTCGACGCCGGCCCGCGCCAGCAGCTCGGCGTTGTAGTACAGCGCGATGCCGGCATCCGTCAGCTGCGGGACGCCCCACAGCGTTTGGTCCCGGGTGAACTGGTCGACGACGGCGGGCTCCCAGTCCGGCGACGGTGTGATGGGTAGCAGCCGGCCGCTGTCGGCGTAGCCGGCGAAGTAGGCGTTGCTGATCCAGAAGATGTCGTCGGCGCTGCCGCCGGCGACGTCGGTGCGCAGCGCATCGAAGTAGCCGGCGTAGGCGACGACGTCGACCCGCACCTCGATGTCGGGGTTGGCGGCGGTGAACGCGTCGAGTGATTCGCGGTAGGCGGCGGCGACCTGTTGATCCCACAGCCGCAGCGTGAGCACGGTCCGCCCCGCCGGGGCGCTCTCCCGGCCCAGCCACACCGCCGTCGCCAACAGCCACACCATGATCGCGACCACGCCGAGGGCGAACCACGTCGAGAACCGGGGTCTGCTCATTTGAGCCCCGTCACGACGATCGAGCGGGTGATGTGGCGCTGCAACGACACGAACAGCACGAGCAACGGCACGATCGCGATCGTGGTCGCGGCCATCACCAGCGTCCACTGCGCGTTGTACTGCGACTGCAGACCCGCGGTCGCCACCGTCAGCACCCGCCACTGCGACCCGCTGGTGATCACCAACGGCCACATGAACGAATTCCACTGCGACACCACCGTGATCACCGCCAGCGTCACCAGGATCGGCCGCGACGCCGGCAACACCACGTGCACCAGCACATCCAGCGTGTTGGCGCCGTCGATGCGCGCGGCCCGCTCCAGATCCCGCGGTATTGCGCGGAAGTGCTCACGCAGCAGGAAGATCGCGTACGGCGAGCCGAACACGAACGGCAGCACCAACGCCCAGAACGTATTCCGCAGCCCCAACTGGGCCATCATCAGATACAGCGGCACCACCGTCACCGTGGCCGGCACCATCAACGTCGCGATGTACACCCAGAACAGCGTGTCGCGGCCGGGAAACTCCAACCGCGCGAACGCATACGCGGCCAGCACCGAGAACGTCAACTGGCCCACCAGGATCACCGCGGTCATCAACGCCGTCACCACCAGGGCCCGGCCGAAGCCGAAACCGGCCAGCCCGGAGTAGTTCTCCAGCGTCGGCGGGTCCGGCCACGACAGCGGCGATCCGGTGGCGAACTGCTCGGCCGAGGTGAACGAGGTCAGCAGCCCCAGCGAGAACGGCGCCAGCGTGATCACCGCGCCCACCACCAGGCCCAGGTAGATCAGCCACGATCTAGGTGAGGTCATAGCTGATCCGTTTCCGGAAGTAGAGGTGCTGCGCCACGGTGATCCCGACCAGGATGACGAACAACACCAGCGCCATCACCGCGGCCCGCCCGATCGAGGCCGCCCCGAACGCCTCGGCGTAGATCCGGTGGGCCACCAGATCGGTGCGGTGTTGGGGCCCACCGCCGGTCAGCGCGTACACGGTGTCGAAGACCTGGGCGGCGCTGATCACCCCCGTCACCGCGACGAAGAACAACGTGGGCCGCATCATCGGCAGCGTGATCCGCCAGAAGCGTTGCCACGACGACGCCCCGTCGACCGTCGCGGCGGCGTGCACCTGCGGCGGGATCGCCAGCATGCCCGCGACGAAGAACAGCGTCGTGTAGCCCACCCCGGACCACACCGTGACCGCCGAGACCACCGGCAGCGCCAGGCCCGGGTCGGTCAACCAGTCGATCTGCCGGCCCAGCACCGTGGCCACCGCGCCGTCGGTGGGCGCCAGGATCCAGCGCCACAGCACCGCGATCGCCAGCGGCGCGCACACCCACGGCAACACGTACAGCGTCCGAAACACCCCGCTGCCGGGCAACTCCCGCGCCAGCAGCGCCGCGGCCACCAGACCCAGCGCCATCTGCATCGGCACCACCAGCGCGATGAACCCCAGCGTCACCAGCAGTGAATTGCCGAACACCGGGTCGGCGAGCACCGAGCGCCAATTGTCCAGTCCCACATAGCTGATCGGGCCCAGCAGATCCCAGCGGTGCAGGCTCAACCACGCCACCACCAGCATCGGCAGCAGCAGGAACGCGAGCACGCCGAACAGGCTGGGCGCCAACAACGCATAGCCCACTGCGGTGGATCGTGCGCGCCTGGGCATGGGGACATTAAACCTGGATAGGCTGCGAAGGTGATCACCCTCGACCGGCTCGTCAACGTGCTCGGCGGGTACGGCGTGGTCTCGCGGCTGGGCGCGGTGCCCCGGTCGACCGAACTGCGCAGCGTGGTGCTGCCCGAACCGCCCGGCCCCAAGGTGGCCGGCGACGTGCTGCTGGCCCTCGGCGCGGCCTCGGTGGCCGACGGGGTACGGCTGGCGCGCGATGTCGGCGCCACCGCGGTGCTGGTGCGGGCCGACGGCAGCGCCGACGCCGACGACGTGGCCGTCCTGCAGGTCGAGCCGTCGGTGCCGTGGAGCGAGCTGGCCGCGGTGGTCTACGGCCTGGTGCTCGAGGGTCGCGAGACCGAGTCCGGCCGCGGACCCACCGACCTGTTCGCGCTCGCCGACACCCTGGCCGACGCCATCGGCGCGCCGCTGACCATCGAGGACCGCCACTCCAACCTGCTGGCCTACTCCCGCGGGCAGGTCGACGCCGACCCCGTCCGCACCCAGACCATCCTGGGGCGGCGCGCCCCCGAGTCGCTGCGCCGGCTGTTCGTCGAGCGCGGGGTGTACGCGCGGCTGATGGCCGGCGAGGAGCCGTTCTTCATCCCCGCCGAGGACGAGTCGGGGATGCGCGGGCGCATGGTGGTCGCGGTGCGGGTCGGCCGGGAACTGCTGGGTTCGGTGTGGGTGAGCACCCCGCGGACGCTGCGCGGGGCCGCGCGGCGCGCGCTGGCCGACGGCGCCCGCACGGTGGCGCTGCACCTGCTGCGCTCGCGGGCCAGCGCCGACCTGGAGCGCCAGGTCGAGTCCGAGGCGGTGATCCGGCTGCTGGAAGGCACCCCGGACGCCGCGAGCCTGGCGAGCCGCCTGGGCCTGCCGCCGGGGTCGCTGCAGGTGATCGCGGTGCGCCCGCGGGCCGAGACCGAGCCGCACACCGCGCTGCTGATGGCCTTCGAGCAGGCCACCGCCGGTTTCGGCTGGTCGCGGCCCGGTCGCAGCGCGGTCGTGGAGAACATCGTCTACACCGTGTTGCCGCTCGACGCCGCCCACGACGCGGCCCGCTCGTGGGTGGCTGCGCTGGACGACGCGCTGCCGGAATCGGCGACGCTGTGGGCCGGGATCAGCGGCCCGGCCACCGCCGACGAGCTGGTCGCCGCGCGGCGCGAGGCCGACGAGTGCCTGGCGCTGCACGAGGCCGCCGGGGGCGATCCGCCCAGGTACGACGAGTGCTGGGACGACATTCTGCTGCAGCGGCTGCGGGCGGCCGCGGGCTCGGGCCGGGGGCCCACGCGCGGCCCGGTCGCCGAGCTCCTCCGCTACGACGAGGACAACGGCACCCGCTTCGTGGTGACGCTGCGGGCCTGGCTGGAGGCCCAGGGGGACGCCGCCGGCGCCGCGGAGATCCTCGGAGTGCACGAGAACACGGTGCGGAATCGGCTGCGGAAGCTGATTCGGGTGGCGCGGGTGGATCTCAGCGATCCCCGCAAGCGGATGGCGTTGATGATCGAGCTCGCAGCGCTGTAGCAGCGCCACAATCTGCAGGGTCTCCATTGTGGGCAGCCCACATGAGGTGTGGTCATCGCTGCCTCATCATGGAAGTAACGACTGTGGGGGACACAACTACGGGGACTCAACTACCAGGGGAGGTGACACGATGGCCGAGCGCATCGACGGCGGCCCGCGCTCTGTGGTCGTCGTGGGCGCCGGGATCGTCGGCCTCTCCACCGCCTGGTTCCTGCAGGAACGCGGCATCGAGGTCACCGTCGTCGACCGCGAGGGCGTGGCCGCCGGCGCGTCCTGGGGCAACGCCGGGTGGATCTCACCCGCGCTGACCATCCCGCTCAACCAGCCCTCGGTGCTGCGCTACGGCCTGAAATCCCTGTTCAGCCGGTCGGCGCCGCTGCACATCCCGCTCAGCGCGGACGTCGGTCTGCTGCGGTTCCTGGCCAAGTTCGCGCTGAACTGCCGGCGGTCCCGCACCGACCAGGTGATTCGGGCCAATGTGCCGCTCAACGAGGAGTGCCTCGAGGCCTACGACGTCCTGATCGGCAACGGGGTCGACGCCCCGCGCACCGACGCGGCGATCACCGCGCTGTTCGAGAACGCCGGCCAGGCCAAGGAGCTGCGCCGCGAGCTGCAGGACATGCGCGACGCCGGTCAGCACGTCGAGGTCACCGAACTGTCGGGTCCGCAACTGCGCGAACGGGTTCCGTTGGCGGCGGACTCGGCCACCATCGGGCTGGCCGTCGAGCATCAGCGCTACGTCGACCCCGGGCATTTCGTGACCGCCCTGGGCCGCGCGGTCACCGAGCGCGGCGCGGCGATCCGCGAACTGCGCGTCACCGACATCACGCACTACCGCGGTCAGGCCGCGGTGCACGCCTTCGGCGGCGAGATGCTGACCGCCGACGCGGTGGTGCTGGCCACCGGCGCCTGGCTGCCCGACCTGACGCACCGCTGGGTGCGCGCCGAAGTCCGTGCGGGACGGGGCTATTCGTTCACCGTTCCGGTCGATCGCCCCATTCCCGGCCCGATCTACCTGCCGACCCAGCGGGTCGCGTGCACGCCGTATCGGGACGGCCTGCGGGTGGCGGGCACCATGGAGTTCCGCGGACCCGACGACCCCATCGACACGGCGCGAGTGCGCGCGGTCGCCGAATCGGCCGCCCGCATGCTCGACGGCGTGGACTGGGACCGGATGCACGACGTCTGGGTCGGCCCGCGCCCCGTCACCGCGGACGGACTGCCGCTGATCGGCCGGCTCGACGACGGAGTGTTCGTCGCCGGGGGACACGGAATGTGGGGCCTCGCGCATGGCCCTGTCACAGGCCGGCTGCTCGCCGAGCAGATCAGTACCGGCAAACAACCCGACGCGCTACGGCCCTTCGAGCCGTACCGGTAAGCCTCCACCCACGTCGTCAGGGGCGGTGCGATTTGCCACCCGCCCGTGACGACAGCCTTTCTATCCCAAGGAGATTCACACCATGACGACCGCACAACGCATCTGGCTGACACCGGCCGCCCACGAGAAGCTGCAGGAGGAGCTCGAGACCCTGCAGCAGTGGACGGACGACAACGTCGATTCGTCCGACCAGAACGCTGAGGCGGTCCGGCGCGCCCAGCAGACCCGCATCCAGGAGATCCACGAGATCCTCGGTAACGCCATCGTCGGCGAGGAGCCGCCGAACGACGGCGTCGCCGAGCCCGGCATGGTGCTGACCATCCGCTACGAGGGCAGCGACGACACCGAGGAGTTCCTGCTCGGTACCCGCGGCGCGGATTACGGCGGCATCGAGGTCTACTCGCCGGGCTCGCCGCTGGGCGCGGCCATCAACGGTGCCCGGGTGGGCGACACCCGCAGCTACGAGTTGCCCAACGGCAGCTCGCAGGACGTCACCTTGCTCAGCGCCGTGCCCTACGGCCTGCGCAAGGACTAGCCGCACATCACGACCGCTCTGCCCGCCCGGCCGCGCTGCCGGGCGGGCGGAGCGCGTGTGGATAACACGCCCTACCTTCGGCGATGCCAGCGCTGCCCCGGCCCGCTACAGTGCCAATCGTGACGGCCCGCCGCGAAGTCGACGCTGATTTCCTTGCCCTGCCGCGCCACGAGTTGGCCGCGGCGGCGCTGGAGGCCGCCCTGGCCGCCGGCGCCAGCTACGCAGATCTGCGCATCCACCGCATCGCCAACGATGTGGTGCACCTGCGCGACGGCGCACTCGAGACCGCGGTGGAATCCCGCGAGATCGGGCTGGCCGTGCGCGTGATCGTCGACGGCACCTGGGGCTTTGCCTCCAACGCCGAGTTGTCGGTGCAGGTGGCCGCCGAGACGGCCCGCCGCGCGGTGTACGTGGCCACGACGCTGGCGCCGTTGAACACCGAACGCATCGAACTGGCCGTCGAGCCGGTCTACCGCGATGCGCAGTGGGTATCGAGCTACCGGATCGACCCGTTCGAGGTGCCGACCGCCGAGAAGATCGAGGTCCTCGGCGAGTACTCGGGTCGGCTGCTGGCCGCCGACGGCGTCGACCACGTCTCGGCGGGGCTCAACTGCGCCAAGGAGCAGACCTTCTACGCCGACACCTTCGGGTCCTCGATCACCCAGCAGCGGGTGCGGCTGCAGTCGCTGCTCAACGCCGTGGCCGTCGACGCCGCCTCGGGCACCTTCGAATCCATGCGCACCCTGGCCCCGCCCACCGGCCGCGGCTGGGAGGCGGTGCGCGACGACGAGGTCTGGGACTGGAGCGGCGAACTGGCGCAGCTGCCCGAACTGCTGGCCGAGAAGACCAAGGCACCCAGCGTGACCGCCGGGCCCACCGACCTGGTGATCGATCCGAGCAACCTGTGGCTCACGATCCACGAATCCATCGGGCACGCCACCGAATACGACCGCGCCATCGGCTACGAGGCCGCCTATGCGGGCACCTCGTTCGCGACCCCGGACCAGCGCGGCATCCTGCAGTACGGGTCGCCGGTGATGAACGTGACCGCCGACCGGACCGTCGAATACGGCCTGGCCACAGTCGGTTACGACGACGAGGGGGTGCAGGCGCAGCGCTGGGACCTGATCCGCGACGGCGTCTTCGTCGGCTACCAGCTGGACCGGGTGTTCGCCCCGCGGATGGGTGAGGAGCGCTCCAACGGCTGCTCGTACGCCGACTCGCCGCACCACGTCCCGATCCAGCGGATGGCCAACGTCAGCCTGCAGCCGGCCGAGCAGGACATCAGCACCGCCGATCTGATCTCCCGGGTCGACGACGGCATCTACGTCGTCGGCGACAAGTCGTGGTCGATCGACATGCAGCGCTACAACTTCCAGTTCACCGGACAGCGGTTCTACCGGATCCGCGACGGCAAGCTCGACGGTCAGCTGCGCGACGTCGCCTACCAGGCCACCACCACCGAGTTCTGGAACTCCATGGAGGCCATCGGCGGGGCGTCGACCTGGCAGCTGGGCGGGGCGTTCAACTGCGGCAAGGCCCAGCCCGGGCAGGTCGCCGCCGTCAGCCACGGCTGCCCGTCGGCGCTGTTCCGAAAAGTCAACGTGCTCAACACCCGCACCGAAGGAGGGCACTCATGATCCCGGCGCAGCAGGTCGTGGACAGGGTGCTGGCCGAGGCCGCGCGGGCCGGTGGCGTCGACGAGACCATCGTCATGGTGCGCGACACCGCGGACGCGTCGCTGCGCTGGGCGGGCAATTCGATGACCACCAACGGGGAGTCGGTGCAGCGCAGCACCATCGTGATCTCCATCGTCCGCTCCGGCGAGACCGCCAAGGTCGGCTCGCTGAGTTCCACCGACGTGGACCCCGCCGCGATCCCCGCGCTGGTGGCCGCCTCCCAGCAGGCCGCGCGCTCGGCGCCCGACGCCCGCGACGCGGTCCCGCTGCTGGCCGGCACCCCCGACCCCGACGACTGGGATCAGGCGCCGGCGGCCACCGGGGCCGACGCCTTCGGCGGCGTCGCGACCGCGCTCAGCCGCGGCTTCGAGGGCTCCGACAAGCTGTACGGGTTCGCCCACCACATCGTCGAAACCACTTATCTGGCAACCTCTACCGGTGTTCGGCGGCGCTTCACCCAGCCCACCGGGTCGGTGGAGATCAACGCCAAGCGCGGCGAGGCCAGCGCCTGGGCGGGCACCAGCACGCCGTGGTTCGTCGAGGTGCCCGTCGACGCGATGCTCGCCGAATTGTCGATGCGGCTGGACTGGTCGAAGCGCACCGTCGAACTGCCGGCCGGTCGCTACGAGACGATCATGCCGCCCTCGACGGTGGCGGACATGATGATCTACCTGGGCTGGACGATGGAGGGCCGCGGCGCGCAGGAGGGCCACACCGCGCTGTCGGCGCCCGGCGGCGGCACCCGGGTGGGGGAGAAGCTCACCGATCTGGGCCTGACGCTGTACTCCGATCCGTGGGCGCCCGGCCTGGAATGCACGCCGTTCGTGTCGGTGGGCGGTTCCTCGGAGACCATGTCGGTGTTCGACAACGGCATGGCGCTCGAGCGGGTGGACTGGATCCGCGACGGCGTGATCAACGCGCTGGCCTATCCGCGGGCCGCGGCCGCGGAGTTCGACGTCCCGGTGGCCGTGCCGTGTTCGAACCTGCTGATGACCGGCGGCACAGCGGAATTGGCGGATCTGGTGGCCGCCACCGAGCGGGGCCTGCTGCTGACCACGCTGTGGTACATCCGCGAGGTGGACCCGACCAGCCTGCTGCTGACGGGGCTGACCCGCGACGGTGTGTACCTGGTCGAGGACGGTGAGGTGACCGCGGCGGTCAACAACTTCCGGTTCAACGAGAGCCCGCTGGATCTGCTGCGGCGGGCCACCGAGGCCGGCATCGCCGAGGTGACGCTGCCGCGCGAGTGGGGCGACTGGGCGACCCGGGCGCGGATGCCGTCGCTGCGGATCCCCGACTTCCACATGTCCTCGGTCAGCCAGGCGCAGTAGCGGGCCGGGATGCAGTCGCCCTGGTCGGCCTATACGGTGGTCGGCATGGGCGAGGTGCGTGAGGCCGAGCATGGCCGTCCCACACATCGGCTGGTGCACCTGAGCGACACGCACCTGGTCGGAGCCGGACGGTTGTACGGACAACTCGACGCCGAGGCTCGGCTGCAGCAACTCCTGGAGGAGATGCTGGCCTCACAGGCGCGTGTCGATGCCCTGATCTTCACCGGGGACCTTGCCGACCGGGGTGAACGGCAGGCGTACACCCGGTTGCGTGAGTTGGTCGAACCGGTGGCCACAGCGCTTGGGGCGCAGGTGATCTGGGTGATGGGCAACCACGATGATCGGGTGAACTTCCGGGCGGAGTTCCTGCCCGCGGCGCCGGGCACCGGTGCCGTCGACTATGTCTACGACCTCGACGGCCTGCGCGTGATCACCCTCGACACCACCGTGCCGGGGCAGCACCACGGCGAGATCGACGAACAGCGTCTGCAGTGGCTGGCGGCACAGCTGGCCACCCCGGCTCCGCACGGCACGATCCTGGCGATGCACCACCCGCCCATCCCGTGCATCCAGGATCTGGCGGTGCTGGTCGAACTTCGCGAGCAGGCCCGGCTGGCCCGGGTCCTGCAGGGCACCGATGTGCGGGCGATCCTGGCGGGGCACCTGCACTATTCGACGACAGCCACCTTCGCCGGCATCCCCGTCTCGGTGGTGGCGGCGACCTGCTACACCCAGGACCTCAACGCGCCGGTCGGCGCACAACGCGGCCGCGACGGCGCCCAGTCGAGCAACCTCGTGCACGTCTACCCGGACACGATCGTGCATTCGGTGGTGCCCATCGGTACCTACGCCACGGTCGGCGAGGCGGTGTCGGCCGACGAGACGGCCCGTCGGCTGCGGGAGGCCGGGATCCGGATTCCCGGCGCTCCGCTGCTGCGAACGTAACGTCGTCCCGGTCAGTCGATCTCGGGGTCGGGACGTTCCCACGGGGCCGGAATCGGGAAGTAGGACCGGAGGAACTTCGTCATCGCCTTGGCGCGCTTGCGCGGCGACACTTCCTCGTCGGCGTCGTCGTTGAGGCAGAAGAAGTCGACCGAACGGTGCTTCAGCAGCGTCTTCATCTCCCGCAGACCGGCTTTGGTGGTGCTGTCGATGTAGCGGGCCTGCGCGCTGTGCTGCACCACGGCCCGGCCGCTGAGCAGCGCGTAGTAGTGGTACAGGGAGTTGGTCACCGAGATGTTGTCCCGAGCCCGGAACGGGCTGGCCGCCGTGGCCGCGAACTCGTCGGGGAACTCCGCTTCCATCTCGGCCATCACCGACTTGCGCAGCGGGGTCGCGGCATGTGCCAGATGCCGGGTGGTCACCGCCCCGAAGCGGGTGTGCAGCAGGCGCCGGTTGACCCGGGCGGCGTTCTCGAAGCCGCTGCGGTGCTTCTCCGGGCTTCCCAGGCCGATCCGGGTGTCGTCCTCGATGAACTTGGTGACTCCGCCGGGGGAGAAGAAGACCTCCGGGCCCACCGGTTGTCCGAAGAACATGTCGTCGTTGGCGTAGAGAAAGTGTTCGGACAGCCCGGGGATGCGGTGCAACTGCGATTCCACGGCCTGCGAGTTGTAGGTGGGCAACACGGATGGGTCGGCGAAGAATTCCTCGCTGCGCACGAACCGCACCCGCTGGTCGTCGGCCAACCAGGCCGGGCGGGCGCAGTCGGTGGCGACGAAGATCTGCCGAACCCACGGCGCATACATGTGCACCGAGCGCAGCGCGTACCGCAGTTCGTCCACGTGACGGAACCGGGCCGCGGAGTCGTCGCCGGCTCCCACCACGTGGCCTGCCATCGCCTCGGCGCGTTGGCGCTGCCACTGCAGGTCCGCGCCGTCGACCCAGGAGAAGACCAGGTCGATGTCGAAGGTGACGTCGCCGGCGTGGGCGGCGAACATGTGCTGCAACGTCGGCCAGGTGTGGCCGTAGCGTTCCACCGTGGTGCGCACCGCCTCGTGCGCGGGGATGGCGCTGCGGGTCAGGACATTTGGCGCGGGTGCGGTGATGGTGTCGTCGGTGAACGACCACAGCTGGATCTGTACGCCCGCTTCCTGCTCACGGCGCAGGCCGTCGTTGCGCTGCGTGCGCGGCCGAAAAAGCCGGAAAATGCGGGCATCTGGGCTCAACGCGAACGCGGCGTCCGCCTGGACGGTCGCGTGCGGAATCTCGGCGTCGACCACCGCGCAATGCACGGGCTGGCGGGCGTCGGCCAGGGCCGTCGCGAAGACGGCTCGATCCGCCCGGTCGATGGCGATCGCGGGCCGCCGATCGGTGTCCTGGATCAGCAGGTGATCGATGCGTGCGGTCGCGAGGAGGGCGCGGATGAACAGCAGGTCTTCCACGAGGGCTTCGCGGGGGATCGCCGAGGCGTTCGGCAGGGGATACCGGGGGTGCGGACGCGCGATCCTCGCCGAGGTGCCGCGTCGGGACAGTGGGGCGGGGCGCTTGTGCTTGAGGGACTTGGGGAGCTTCGTTGCCGCGGGGAGCAGTTGGGTGCTTGGGTGGGCGGTGTCTGAGTAGGTGATTGGGCCACTCTCCGGTCGTCGGGGTACAGGGTGATTCGGCCATTGTACCCCCTGACCTGGGAAAATGTCCTCGAACGACCTCGCGGTGGCCGTTGTCAGCCGGACGCGGCGGCCCGGGTGCCGGTCAGCGACACCAACCTCGCGAACTCCTCTTCGACGCCACGGGCCAGGATCTCGGCGTCGGCGTGCGCGGCGTCGGCGGTGATCGACAGGCACAGCTGGTCGCTCCAGGTCAACGCGATGACGCTGGGCCCCATCCCGTGGTACAGCGGTCCGGCGGGATAGAACTGGGGCACGGGCAGATCGAGGAACGTCGGCTCGTCCACGACAACACCGCTGCCGTTGGACACGATCACGTTGCACGGCCAGGAGATCCGCTCGGCCAGGCCCAGTCGTTCGATGGTGCGGAACAAGGCGGTCACCACCGGCCCGGGCACGTACTCGTTCCACTGCCGAAACAGGTTGACGCCGCGGCGTTCCTGGACCTGCTTGACCGCGCGGGCGTGCTCGGCGATGGCGGCTAGGCGTTCGAGCGGATCGGCGATGTCGTCGTGCAGGTTGACCTTGAGCACGGTGGTGGTGCCGACGTTGTCGGTGACGTAGTCGGAGGTGTCGGCGCCGCGCATGGCGTAGGGGACCGCGGCGACCAGCGGTCGGCCCGCCAGGGCGCCCCGTTCGCGCAGCACGTCGTGCAGGGCCTTGCCCACGCAGTGCAGCAGGACGTGATTGACGGTGGCGGAGCAGGTTTCGGCGACGTGTTTCACCTCGTCGATGGGCAGCGCGACCACCGCGGCCGTCGAGGTCCCCGACAGCGTGCAGTTGAACGCGGTGCGCGGTGCCTTGACCTTCAGGTGCCGCGACGTGCGTTCGGCCAGCACGGTCCGCACCGAGAGGGCCGCCAGGGCGGGCAGTCGCCCGAGGCGCCGCCACTTGCGCCGGGCGGCGTCGGCGAGGATGGCCGCCGGTCGGGCCGGGAAGGTCGCCGAGTCGGGGGTGTGCCGGGCCGGCAACGCCGTCAGGTCACCGGATCTCATCAGGTAGCCCACGACGTCCATCGCCGAGTCGCCGTCGACCAGCAGGTGGTGCACCACCGAGATGAGGTAGCCGCGCTCGGCGTCGTCCTCGAGGACGTAGATGTGCCACAGCGGCTTGCTGCGGTCCAGATGGGTGGCCCGTACCTGGGCCAGCGCCTTGGCGGCCCCGGCCGCGCCGCCCGGGGCCGGCATCGGCAGCACCGTGACGTGCTCGCGGACGTCGGTGTGCGGCGCGGTGACCAGCATCGGCCGGTCGGGGTTGAACCACGGGTCGTAGAGCGTCTTGCGGTAGGCCGGGATCAGGTGGATCCGGTTGGCCAGCGCCGCCACGACGTGGTCGTAGAGGTTTCCGGAGAGCTTGCTGCGGTCGACGGGCACCAGCGTCATGCCGTTGCCGACCTGCAGGCGGGTCTCCTGGTAGAGCTGCCAGGCGTCCATCCCGCCGATGCGTTCGGCGCGCTCGAAAGACATGGGTTTCCTTGGTGTCAGGGGTAGAACTGGCGGACCCAGTGCCGGTACTTGCCGATCGGCCGGTCCGCGGCGGTGAGCTTGGGATGTTCGAGGTAGACCTTGTCGTCCCAGATCAGTTGGTCGCGCTGCACCTCGTAACCGACGACCTGCAATACGATCCAGCCCATCAGGCGTTCGACCGGGGACATCAGGCTGCGCAGCAACCGGTTTCGGGCCTTCTTCCTGGGGCTGATACCGATGTAGATGTCGACCTCGCGCGGGGCCACCGGGGTCGGTAGCACCATCTGGCGCACGGTCCAGCCGCCCTGGATGGTGATCTCGACCAGCGAGAACCCGAGGCCCATCAGCACCGATTTGAACTGGAAGCGGATCCCGCCGAGAACCGGGATCGGCTTGGTGCCGCCGTATTCGGTGTAGAGCCGGGCGCCGTCGATCTCCATCGGCGTGGGCACCACGAAGTCGCGGAACTTGTGGATGGTGGCGAAATGTAGGTGATCCAGGCCGTTTTCGTTGACTTCCTGCGGGTGGGTGCGGAAGTGCAGTTTCTTCGTCGAGATGGGGTGCCAGTCGGGATCGGATTCGGGCAGGTCCAACTCGAAGCTCGGCTGCTGACCGGGTGGGCCGTGATAGACCATGATCATGCCCAGGTGGTTGCGCACCGGTAGGGTGCGCAGTGCGGCCCCGCGCGGCGGTTCGCCCTCCGGGGTCGAGACGCACCGGCCCGAGGGGGCGAACTTGAACTGGTGGAACGGGCACACGACGGTCTCGCCGTCGACCCAGCCGCGCTTGCCGAGGTGGGCGCCCAGATGCGGGCAGTAGGGTTCGACCGCCGACAGCGCGCCGGAGGCGGTGCGGAACAGGACGATCTCGTCGTCGAGGAAGCGGCGGGTGAGAACCTTGCCGGGCTTGAGTTCATGGGCGAAGGCCACGGCGTACCAGCTGTAGGGATAGGGCGGAAGCGGGTCACCGTACCTTTGCGTACTGTTCGGTGCGACCGCCGTCATCGCGGTTCTCCCTCCGGCCCGTGAGTTTCCCTTGCGTACAGACGCTTTGCCGTGCGACGACAAAGATGGAACACGTTCTAGTTCTGTTCAGTAGTACACGGTCTCATTTGCTGTTGCAACCGTGGACGGCCGGTTGGCGTGCGATAATCGCCCGATGACCGGGACCGCACTGTTGGCGGAGCTGATCGCGCTGAATCCGCGCGAGCTTGCCGACGTGAATGCGGGCGTGCGCGGGGTGGCCGGGGCGGCGCTGGGATTGACCGCGCTGCGCTCCGACGGCGATCCACGCGGTCTGGATCCCGCGGTCGCCGAGTTCGCCGAACAGTTCGCGGTGGACGTCTCGGTGCTCAGTCCGGCGCAGCGGGCGGCGTTCGCGGCGGCGACCGGCGATGCGGTGCTGGACGTGACGGCGTTGATCTTCATCGCGGACTTCGCGCCCCGGGTCCTGGTCGCGCTGTCGGCCCTCGACGTGCCGGTGGGGCGGCCGGAGTGGGATCGCGATTGCGCGCCCGCCGACGTGCTGCTCAACGGGTTCGCGCCCGCGGTGGGGCGGATGCGGGAGCTGGACCCGGTGACCTCCGAGCTGGTGCGGTTGCGCGGGGCGCGGGCGCACAACTGCCGGCTGTGCAAGTCGCTGCGCGAGGGCGCGGCGCTGGATGCCGGCGGCGACGAGGCGATGTACGACGCCATCGACCGCTACGAGCAGTCCGATCTGAGCGAGCGGCACAAGGCCGCGCTGCGCTACGTCGACGCCCTGATCTGGACGCCGCAGCGGCCGCCGAATGTCTTGGGCCACTTCGGCCGGGCCGAGGCCGTCGAGCTGACGCTGGACGTGATGCGCAACGCGTGCAACAAGATTGCGGTGGCGCTCGGCTTCGACGAGCCGCGGGTGCCCGAGGGCACCGAGCGCTACCTGCTCGGTGCCGACGGGCAGCCGGTCTACAGCTGAGCCGCAACCCTCACGGACACCGTCACGTCCGACTGCGCAACCGCTCCAGCACATCGTCGACCTCGTCGGCGGTGGTGGCCCATGAGCACACGAACCGGAACACCGGCGTCAGCGGGTCCGGCTGATGCACCGCGTAGCCCGAGAGGCGCTCGCGCGCAGCGTCGTCCAGAATCGCGAACACCTCGTTGGCCTCGGTGGGCGCCGCCAGCCGGAGCCCCAACGCTGCCAACCCCTGGCTCAACCGCGCGGCCATCGCGTTCGCGTGCGCGGCCACCCGCAACCACAGGTCGTCGGTCAGCATCGCCTCGAACTGCGCGGCCACGAAGCGCTGCTTGCTGGCCAGCTGCCCGATCTGCTTCTGCACGAACCGGATTCCGTCGAACAACTCGGGCCGGCGCACCAGCACGGCGTCGCCGAACATCTGCCCGTTCTTGGTGCCCCCGACGGTGACGATGTCGGCGTCCCCGATCGCGTCGGCCGGTGCGACACCCAGGGCGGCAACCGCGTTGGCGATTCGGGATCCGTCGATGTGCACCAGCAGATCCGCGGCGTGCGCCCGGTCGATGAACTCCCGCAGCACCGGTCCGGTCCAGACCCGGCCGTTCTCGGTGGACTGCGTGATGGTGACGATCCTCGGCTGGGAATGGTGCACATCGCCGCGGCGGACGATGCGTCGCTCGAGTTCGCCCGCGTCGATGATCCCGTCGTCACTGGGCAGCCGGGTGAGCTGGGCCCCGGAGATCCGCACCGGCCCGCCGGCCTCGTCGAGCAGCGCATGCGCGACGTCGCTGCAGAGGATCTCGTGCCAGGGCCGCACCGCCGCGCTGAGCGCGATGACGTTGGCCGCGGTGCCCGTGAACGCGAACACCACCTCGGCCTCGGGGCTGGCGAACACCTCCCGCAGCTGCGCGGTGGCGCGCTCGGTGAACGGATCCCGGCCGTAGGACCCGACGGCCCCGGTGTTGGCGCGGGTCAGCGCCTCGAGCACGGCCGGATGCGTCGGCGCGGCGTTGTCGGAGGCGAAGGCGGCGGAGAGCTGCACCGCTCAGACCATCTCGGGCAGCCGGGTGCCGGTCGCCAGCTCGGCGTACTGGCGCATCAGCCGCAGCGCGGTGGACCGGTCCAGCGCGGGGTCGCGCGCGACGATGCGATAGCCCAGGTAGTCCTCCATCGACATCAGGGTCATCGCGACGTCCTCGGCCGACGAGCCCATCACGAACGCTCCCGCCTCGGCCCCGGCGCGCAGCAGATCGGCGTAGAGCCCGACCTGCCGGTGATAGATGCCCTGGACATCGGAGCGCTGATCAAGCTCGAAGCCGGCGGCCAGCACCGCGCGCCAGATCGCCCGCCATTCGGCGTCCTCCGGACCGGTGGGCAGGCCCGCGGCGATGGTCAACGCCAGCTGGTCCGCGGGTTCGGCCGTCCGCTCGATGACCCGGCGCCGATCGTCGTAGAACCGGGCATCGGAGCGCAGCGCCAGCTCGGAGAGCAACTCGGCCATGTCCTTGAAGTAGTACCGCACCGCGTTGGCGGTCAGCCCGAGCTCGGCGGCCACGTCGGCGATCCGGAGATTCGCCACGTCGTTGCGCTCGATCAAAGTGATTGTCGCGTCCAGAATTTCGCCGCGACGTTCGACCTGACGGTTTGGGCGTGCCACGCGTGCATTCTCCCAGCTCGGTAGGGGGTTGACCCGTTCGACGTTACCGGCCCGTCGAGCAGTTTTTCGATATCCCTTGTGTAATCGTCGCGGAGGGTCCATTGTTTTCCGTTAAGGAAAAAAACATTCGGGGAGCAGAGCATGCGGACGAGGGATCTCGGCATCGTCATCGGGGAGCACCCGACGGGGCCGAACAACGCCATCACCGACGTTGCGGGGGTGCGCGTCGGGCACACCACCCTGAACGACGTCGGCCCCCCGCACGTCCACACCGGCGTGACCGTCGTCGTCCCGCACGACGACATCTGGACCCAGCCGGTGTTCGCCGGCGCCCACCGGCTCAACGGCAGCGGCGAGATGACCGGCCTGCAGTGGATCCAGGAATCGGGCGAGTTGACCTCGGCGATCGGCATCACCAATACCCACAGCGCCGGCGTCGTCCGCGACGCCCTGGTCGCCGCCCAGGTGTCCGCCCGCGGCGACGGTGTCTATTGGTCGCTGCCGGTGGTCGGGGAGACCTACGACGGGCTGCTCAGCGACATCAACGGCTTTCACGTGAAGCCCGACCACGTCGAGGCCGCCCTGCGCGCCGCGGCCGACGGGCCGGTGGCCGAGGGCAACGTCGGCGGCGGCACCGGCATGATCTGCCACGGCTTCAAGGGCGGCATCGGCACCGCGTCGCGGGTCACCGACACCGCCGCCGGTCGCTACACCGTCGGCGCGCTGGTGCAGGCCAACCACGGCCGACGGGAACGGTTGCGGATCAACGGATTTCCGGTGGGCGAGCGCATCGGGACCGACGTCGTCCCGGAACCCGAACTGCCCACCCACTATGAGCCCGGCTCGGGTTCGATCATCGTCCTGGTGGCCACCGACGCCCCGCTGCTGCCGCATCAGTGCACCCGGCTCGCGCAGCGCGCCGCGCTGGCGGTCGCCCGCATCGGCGGCAGCGGCGAGCAGTACAGCGGTGATCTGATGCTGGCGTTCTCGACCGGCAACCGCGGCATCCCGTCCTACAGCTGGGACGAGAGCGCCGACGTGCCCGAGCCCGAGGTGCCGGTGCGGATGGTCGCCCCGCAGCTGATGACCCGCCTGTTCGACCTGACCATCGAGGCCACCGAGGAGGCGATCGTCAACGCGATGGTCGCCGCGGACACCATGACCGGGCGCAACGGCCTGACCGTCCACGCCCTCGACCACGACCTGCTTCGCCAAGCCCTCGCCACCGAAATCCGGGAGTCCCGATGACCGACGCCACCGTCGCCTCCGAAAAGCCGCGCCTGCACGGCAAACTCGGCCCCATCGCCATCGTCTTCATGGTGGTCGCCGCGGCCGCGCCGCTCACGGTCATCGGCGGCAACATGCCGCTGGCGATGGGCCTGGGCAACGGCGCCGGCGCCCCGGTCGGCTTCGCCACCGCCGCGCTGGTGCTGCTGCTGTTCAGCGTCGGGTTCGTGACCATGACGCCGCACGTGCCCGAGGCCGGCGCGTTCTACTCCTATGTCACCGTCGGGCTGGGCGACCGGCTGGGCAAGGGCATCGCGGTGGTCGCGCTGATCGCCTACACCGCAATCCAAGTCGGCATCTACGGCTACATCGGCTGGGCCATCGACGACACGGTGAAGTTCTACGGTGGCCCGCAGATCCCCTGGCCCGTCTACTCGTTCGCGGTGCTGGCGATCGTCGCGGTGCTCGGTTACCGGCACATCGGGCTCAGCGCCAAGGTGCTCGGCGTGGCGCTGGTCCTCGAGATCGGCATCGTCGCGCTGCTCGATCTGGTCATCGTGGCCGACCCGGGCCCGGCGGGCGTGACGTTCGCGTCGTTCACCCCGGAGGTGGTGGCCAGCGGTGCGCTGGGCATCGCGGTGCTGTTCGCGCTGACCGGCTTCATTGGCTTCGAGGCCACCGCGGTGTTCCGCGACGAGGCCCGCGACCCGCAGCGCACCATCCCGCGCGCCACCTACGCCGCGGTGCTGATCATCGGCGCGTTCTACGCCATCACCTGCTGGGCGTTCGTGGTGGCCATCGGCCCCGACAACGTCGCCGCGGTGGCCCAGCAGACCCTCGACGGCAACGCCAACATGCTGCTGGACACCACCAACGACACCCTCGGGCGACTCGGCCGCGACGTGGTCAACGTGCTGCTGCTGACCAGCCTGTTCGCCTGCGTGCTGTCCTTCCACAACGTGATCGCCCGCTACCAGTTCGTGCTGGGCGGCAAGGGTCTGCTGCCGCGCCGCCTCGGTGAGGTGCACCCCGGGCACCAGTCGCCGGCGTTCTCGTCGGTGGTGCAGACGGTGACCGCCACGGTCATCGTGGCGATCTTCGCCGTCCTCGGAATCGACCCGCTGGTGGGGGTTTTCGGGTCGATGGCCGGGGTGGCGACCGTCGGCATGGTGTTGATGATGCTCAGCACGACCACCGCGGTGCTGGTGTTCTTCCTGCGCAACCCCGAGGCGGCCCGCGGACGACTCTGGCAGACCCGCATCGTGCCGGTGGCCGCCCTGCTGGGGTTGCTGATCAGCCTGTGGCTGGTGCTGTCCAACTTCACCCTGGTCACCGGCGGCAGTGCCGGGCTCAGCGCGGTGCTGGCCGCCATCCCGTTCACCGGGTTGGTGTTCGGCGCCCTGCTCTGGAAGCCCGGCCAGGCAGTCAACCCACCGGCGTCGCCACCAACCCCGTGAGTTCGAGGTCGTGCAGCGGCGCGTCGTCGGCCGCGGTGGCACCACCGCCGCCCGCCGCCCGCCGCCCGCCGCTCGTTCCGCCGCTTGGCCTGCGCCGCCTGCCCCGCCGAAACTGCGGTTTGATCCGCCGCGCCGGTGTGTTGCGTATGAAATCGCCGCCTCGCGGTGGCCACCTGCTTCGAGCCGCACCACCCGACGTGGGAACATGGTGTCCGCATCGATCGGGGGCGGTAGCTCAGTCGGTTAGAGCCGTGGACTCATAATCCATTGGTCGCGGGTTCGAGCCCCGCCCGCCCCACCAGAGTTCCTGCGCCGAGAAGAAGCTCAGTGACACCCCGTCCTGCGGAAACGCGTACGGCAGCTACTTCTCGGCGCCCGCGTAGGGCTGCGCAAGATAGAGTTGTCTGTCATGTCCACCTCAGCATCTGGTGCGGCGAGGGACAACGCTGTTCTCCTCGGAGACCGGCGCGCGCCCAGCAAGGGGGAGCGGCAACGTCGCGCCATCCTCGACTGTCTGCCGGAGTTGCTCGCTGCACGCCCCATCGGGGAGTTGACTGTCGGTGAGATCGCCGCGGCGGCCGGCGTGCGACGCTCCGGGTTCTACTTCTACTTCGACTCGAAGTATGCGCCGCTGGCGGTGATCACCTCCGAGATCTGGGCCGAGTTGATGAACCGGGCGCAGTTCTTCACCCGCGCGGAGGACGAGTCCATCCGCGACTTCATCGGTCGCACCGCCGATATCGCGCTGGAGCTTTGGCACGACAACGAGGGCGTCCTGATGGCCTCGGTGCAGGCAATGCCGCTGGACGAGCAGATGGCGCAACTGTGGGACGAATGGATCCAGCGCCTCGCCGACGTCATCGCCGATCAACTGATCAAGGACCAGGAACAGGGTGTGGCGCATCCGGTTTCGGCCGACGTGCGCGGGCTCATCACGATGCTGCTCGAGATGACCATGCACATCTTCTACCTGGATCGGCTGCGGCAGAACCACTCTCAGCGCACCCGCAAGTCCCGCGAGATGGTGCAGGCGATCTGGCTGGCGTCAGGCTGGGGGATCGCCACCCCCAGCCCGGGCTGACGGTCGGGCTGTCAGTCGAGCTTCGCGTCCACGGCGCTGGTCAGGTCAAGTACCGTGCGCGCCACCAACTCCGGGTCGTCATACATCGGTACGTGCCCCACGCGCGGCAGGGTGGAGAACTGCGCATCGGGCACCAGGGCCCGGAACCGCAGGCCATAGGGGTCATACGGAATCAGCGCGTCGCGCTCCGACCAGGCGATCTGGGTGGGGCACTCCACGGCGCCCAGTTGGTGTTCGGTGCCCACGACATCGTCGACCAGTTCGAAGTAGACGCTGCAGCGCAGGTTGTCCTCGACAAAGGCGGCCGCGTCTGCGGGCGCCATGTTGCGGGGGTCCGCGACGGCGGCGCCGAGGGCCAGCCGGCGTAGCAGTCCGACCCGAAGCGCCTGCGGGGCAACCGGACCCAGCACGGTAAACAGCCGCCGCGCCATCACCAGTTTGAGGTTCACCGTCCGCACATGTCTGCCTGGATACCAGCCGAGTGCTGGGGACAGTGCGAGCACAGACAGCGCACGTCCGCGGGCGGCCATCTCCAGTGACAGCCAACCGCCCAGCGAATTACCCACCAGGTGGGCCCGCTCGATCCCGAGAGCGTCGAGGTCGCGTTCGAGGTGATCGGCCAGCGCGGTGACGGTGGCGCGTTGGCCCGCCGGCAGCGATGTCCCGTCGGCGTGGCCGGCCAGCGTCACCACGTGGACGTCATGGTGGGCTCGCAGCATCGGCAGGATGGGCTGCCAGTGTCGCCGGCTGCCGCTGAAGCCGTGGACGCAGACCAATGGCGAGCGAGTGGTCATGGTCGCCTCAGCCCTGAACTTCCGGGCCGGCGGACTCGAGTTCCAGACCCTTGAAATCTCCTGCTTCCCACCAGGTGTCGATCATCTCCCAGAACTCGACCTCACTGCCCTGGTAGACGTCGCCCCAGAAGCCGTGCTGAAGATCGCCCTGGCCGTTGTAGTAGCCCGGTGTGCACGTGGAGAAGTAGAACAGTCGAGCCAGTCCGGATTCTCGGGTCAGTTGGACCCAGACCGCCTGGGCGGCATCGTCGGGTTCGATGGTGGCGATGTGGTGCGCGAGGGCGTGGTGCAGGATGCGGGCGGCGTGGCGGGCCTTTCGGTCGAGCATGTAGGTGAAGTTGACGACGTAGGCGTTCTGGCTCACCCCGAGTTCGACGAAGTTGGGAAATTTGCGGGAGAAGAACCCGTGCAGGGTCTTGTGGCCGTCGGCGAATTCGTCCCGCATCGACACCCCGCCGCGGCCGATGATGTCGTAGCCATACCGCGCAGCGGTGGACGAGCCGGTCTCGAACCCGGTCGCGAAGACGATGCAGTCGACCTCGTAGTGCTTGCCGTCGACCACAAGGCCTGTCTCGGTGAATTTTTCGACCCCGGCGGGGGAGTGGACCAGATGCACGGAGGGCTTGTTGAACGACTGCAGGTACTCGTCGTTGAACGTGGGGCGTTTGCAGACCGCGCCGAACCACGGCTTGAGCGCCTCGGCGGTCGCCTGATCCTCGACGATGTCCTCGATGCGGGCGTGCACGGACCGCATGACCTGCATGTCGGCGACCTCGGCGAGCGCGATCTGGTCCTCGACCGCCAGCGTGTCCAGCGGCTCCTCGACGAGATGTTGGCCGGTGACGGCCGTCAGCACCGTGGTCCAGATGTCGCCGACGAGGTTCTGGTCCTGCGGGTGACCGTTGACCAGGGAGTTGAAGTTGTGGTGGCGGCGCTGTTGCCAGCCCGACGTCAGGCCGGCGATCCAGTCCGGGTCGGTGGGCCGGTTGTCGCGGGGGCCGACGACGCTGGGGGTGCGTTGGATGACGAACAGTTCGGCGGCGTCCTCGGCGAGGAACGGTACGGCCTGGACGCCGGTGGCGCCGGTGCCGATGATCGCGACGCGCTTGTCGGCCAGCTTGGTCATGGCGCCGTGCTGATCGCCGCCGGTGTAGTCGTAGTCCCAGCGACTGGTGTGGAACATCGCGCCCTTGAAGTCGGCGATGCCGTCCACCCGCGGGAACTGCGGCTTGTTCAGGGGCCCGTTGGCGCGCACGACGTACTTCGCGGTCAGGACATCGCCGCGGTCGGTGCGGATCTCCCAGCGCTGCCGGTCCTGCGACCAGGTCGCCGAGGTCACCGCGGTCTGGAACAGCGCGGCGCGGTAGAGATCGAAGTGCCGGCCGATGCGTTGGGCGTGGGCGAAGATCTCGTCGCCGTCGGCGTAGCGCTGGGTGGGGATGTAGCCGGTCTCCTCCAGCAGCGGCAGGTAGATGTAGGACTCGACGTCGCATTGCACGCCGGGGTAGCGGTTCCAGTACCAGGTGCCGCCGAAATCGCCGGCCTGTTCGACGATGCGGAAGTCGGTCACGCCTTGCCGGGTCAGGTAGGCGCCGGCCAGCAGGCCGCCGAAGCCGCCGCCGAGGATGACGACGTCGTGCTCGGCGGTCAGGGCGTCGCGCTCGACGGGCTCGCTGTAGGGGTCGGCATCGTCGGCCGCGCGCACGTCGGACAGGCCTTGGAACTGGCCGAGGTGGTCGGGGCGCAGGCGGCGGTCCCGCTCCTCGGCGTAGCGCGCCCGGATCGGTGCCGGGTCGAAGTCCACGTCGAGCTTGGTGCCGGAGACGGGCAGGGTGACGGACATGGGTGCCTCTCAATAATTGACACATCGTCGAGTATTGCGAACACTATGTCATATAGTAACTTGGATCACAAGAGGCGGGGATGGCCCGCCCGTCGACCCGAGGAGCTTGGCAGTGGCCCTGAAAGAGCACAGCGCGGCGTCGTACGTGAAGGGCAGCACGGACACACCCCTGCTCACGGAGACGATCGGCGCCAATCTCGACCGGATGGTCGCCGCCTTCGGCGATCGGGAAGCCCTCGTCGAGGTCAGCACCGGCCGCCGGTGGACCTACCGTGAGTTCGCGGAGGACACGCGTCGCATCGCCAGCGGGCTGCTGGCGCTGGGTCTGCGTCCCGGTGACCGCGTGGGCATCTGGTCCCCGAACACCGCCGAGTGGACGTTGGTGCAGTACGCCTCGGCGCGCATCGGTGCCATTCTCGTCACCATCAACCCGGCCTACCAGGTCAAGGAACTCGAGTATGTGCTGAACCAGTCCGGGATTCGCACCGTGATCGCGGCGTCGTCGTTCAAGACGTCCGACTACGAGGCCATGCTCGCCGCGGTGGCCGGCAAGTGTCCGGAGCTGCAGGACGTCATCATCGTCGGATCCGATGCGTGGCAATCGCTGGCGGCGTCCCCGATCGACGACGCGGCGCTGGCCGACGTCGCCGCGGGCCTCACGCCGCACGACCCGATCAACATCCAATACACCTCGGGCACAACGGGATTCCCCAAGGGGGCCAAGCTGACCCACAGCAACATCCTCAACAACGGTTACTTCGTCGGCGAGGGCGTCGGCTACACCGAACACGACCGGGTCTGCATCCCGGTCCCGTTCTACCACTGCTTCGGGATGGTGATGGGCAACCTGGCGTGCACCTCGCACGGCTCGACGATGGTCATCCCCGCGCCGGGTTTCGACCCGGCCGCCACCCTGGCGGCGGTGTCGGCCGAACGATGCACCTCGCTGTACGGGGTGCCGACGATGTTCATCGCCGAGCTGGCGCTCGAGAACCTCGACTCCTACGACCTCGGCAGCCTGCGGACCGGGATCATGGCCGGCTCACCGTGCCCCGAGGTGGTGATGACCCAGGTCATCGAGCAGATGAACATGGGTGAGGTCGCCATCTGCTACGGCATGACCGAGACCTCCCCGGTCTCCACTCAGACCCGCCCCTCCGACACGCTGGCCCAGCGCACCGGCACGGTCGGCACGGCCGGCCCGCACCTCGAGATCAAGGTCGTCGACCCCGATTCCGGGGAGATCGTGGTGCGCGGTGCACCCGGCGAACTGTGCACCCGCGGCTACAGCGTGATGGCCGGCTACTGGAACGATCCGAAGAAGACCGCCGAGGTGCTCGACGCCGACGGCTGGATGCACACCGGGGATATCGCCGTTATGGACGACGACGGGTACGTGGCGATCACCGGCCGGATCAAGGACATGGTGATCCGCGGCGGCGAGAACGTGTACCCGCGCGAGATCGAGGAATTCCTCTACCAGCACCCCGACGTCATCGATGCCCAGGTGGTCGGGGTGCCCGACGAGCGCTACGGGGAGGAGCTGATGGCGTGGCTGCGGATCAGGGAGGGCGCCGCGCCGCCCACCGCCGAGTCCATCCGCGAGTTCTGCGCGGGCCGGATCGCGCACTACAAGATCCCCCGCCACATCGCGGTGATCGACGACTACCCCATGACCGTCACGGGCAAGGTCCGCAAGATCGAACTCCGCGAGCGCGCGGTCGAACAGCTGCGCCGAGAAGAAGCGCAGTGACCTAGCCGGAAGAATCCTTCAGCCGCACCATCCGCGTGGTCGAGCTCTCGTCCAACTCCACCTCCGGGCGCGACCGCAGGAAGTCGCTGAAGGACTTGTAGCCCAACGACTTCTCGCTGAACGACGGGTCCATGCGCTTCATCTGCGCCTTCACCGCCGAGTTGTGCAGCCACTCGACGTCGTCCTTCTCCAACCCGATCTGCAGCGCGCGGGTCAGCAGCGCGGTGGCCGCGGCCTGCGGATCGGGCTCCTTGGCGGCCTTGGCCGAGCGCTTGCGGTGCTTCGGCGACGACTCCTCGGTGGGCGCCGGCTCGAACACCGGGACGCCCGGCAGCGCGTCGTAGGTGACGAACTCGTCGCACGCGGCGGCCAGCGAGCGGCTCGACGACCCGGCCACCCCGATGGCCACCACGTAACGACCCAGCCGCTTGCAGCGCTGCGCCAGCGCGATGTAGTCGGAGTCGCCGGCGACGATCACCACGTGCGTCAGGTCCGGCAGCCGGAACATGTCCTCCACGGCGTCGACGGCCAGCCGGATGTCCGCGCCGTTCTTGCCGTAGGCCGCGGCCGGGAACAGCTGCACCAGGTCGACCGCGCGTCCCACCAGCTGGTCGCGGTAGGCGGCGTTGATCTCCGCCGACCAGTCCGCATAGGCCCGGGTCAGCACCAGCGTGCCGAACGAGGAGGCGAAGTCGATGATGGCGCCGACGTCCACGGTGGCGCGGTCGAACCGCTCGGCGTGGTCGGGGGGATTCTTGGCCCGGTCGCGCTGGAACGAACTACGCCCGTTGACCTGGTCATATCGAGAAATCACGATGTTGTCGAAGTCCAGATACACAGCGACGCGTGTCACTCCAGTTTCTGTCATGGGGACCAGTCTGGTCGACGGACTACGGGTACGGTTGCAGTGTTGGTAAACCACAGTCCGGAACGCCGACCCACAACCTCACGCTGACCCCAGGACATTCATGGCCATTACCGACGTCGCGAGCTACGCGCACCTGAGCCGCACGGATATCGATGCGCTCGGTGCCGAGCTGGATTCGATCCGTGCCGACATCGAGAGCTCGCTCGGTGCGCGCGACGCCGCCTACATCCACCGCACCATCCGATTCCAACGGGCGCTGGACGCGGCCGCGCGGTTGCTGATCTTCAGCAGCCGCTCCAAGACCACCTGGGCGCTGGGTGCGGTGTCGCTGGCGGTGGCCAAGAGCGTCGAGAACATGGAACTCGGCCACAACATCGGGCACGGCCAGTGGGACTGGATGAACGACCCGGAGATCCACTCCAACACCTGGGAATGGGACATGGCCGGGGTGTCGTCGCAGTGGCGCTACTCCCACAACTATCGGCATCACATGTTCACCAACGTCCACGGCGTCGACGACGACCTGGGCTTCGGCATCATGCGGGTCTCGCGCGACGAGCCGTGGCGGCGCAAGTGGCTCGCCCAGCCGGTGCGCAACCTGTTGCTGGCCCTCGTCTTCGAGTGGGGCATCGCCATGCACGGGCTGCACTCCGAACACGAGCGCGCCGATTCCGATGCCGAAAGGTCTTCGCAGAGCGCGGCTTTGATGCGCAAGACGCGACGGCAGCTGGCCAAGGACTACCTGCTGTTGCCGGCGCTGAGCGGCCGCCGGTGGCGGCGCACCCTGACCGCGAACCTCGTGGCCAGCGTCCTGCGCAACCTGTGGGCCTACGCGGTGATCTTCTGCGGGCATTTTCCCGACGGGGCCGAGAAGTTCACCGAGGCCGCCCTGGCCGACGAGACCAAGTCGGACTGGTATCTGCGCCAGATGCTCGGGACGGCGAACTTCGACGCGGGTCCGGTGCTGGCCTTCGCCAGCGGCAACCTCTGCTACCAGATCGAGCACCATCTGTTTCCCGACCTGCCCAGCAACCGCTACGCCCAGATCGCCAAGCGGGTCCGTGAGCTCTGCGACAAGTACGACCTGCCCTACACCACCGGATCTTTTGCGCGGCAGTTCTTTCTGACCCAGCGCACCATCCTCAAGCTGGCGCTGCCCGATCGGTTCCTGACCGCCACGGCCGACGACGCACCGGAGACGGCCTCGGAGCGCAAGTTCCTGGGAGGCCCCCGTACCCTTCCAGCGTGACCGCGATCGATCCTGAACAGCTGAAATTGTGCCTGCGGGTGCTTGCCGAGGTCGAGTCGCTGCCGCCCGAGCACCCCGACGCCGTCGCGGTGCGCCGCGCCACGGCGAGCCTGTGGAAGTCGGTGAAGATCGCCCGCCGCCACGCCAAGCGCGACGCCATCGCCGCGGCCGACGACGCCGTCACCGCCGCCACGGCCACCGGGGCGCCGGGGCGCATCGACGACGAGACCCAGGGGCTGCCGCTGGTGTCCACGGCGGTGGGTGCCACCGCCGGCACGCTGCAGCGGTCGCGGGCCTGCTACGTCTGCAAGAACCGCTACACCGTGGTCGACGCGTTCTACCACCAGCTCTGCCCGCAGTGCGCCGCCTTCAACCACAGCAAACGCGACGCGCGCACCGACCTGACCGGCCGCAACGCCCTGCTCACCGGCGGGCGCGCGAAGATCGGCATGTACATCGCGCTGCGCCTGCTGCGTGACGGTGCCCACACCACCGTCACCACCCGGTTCCCCAACGACGCGGTGCGCCGGTTCGCGGGCATGCCCGACAGCGCCGACTGGCTGCACCGGCTGCGCGTGGTCGGCATCGACCTGCGGGACCCGGCGCAGGTGGTCGCGCTGGCCGACGCCGTGGCCGAGCGGGGCCCGCTGGACATCCTGATCAACAACGCCGCCCAGACCGTGCGCCGCGCGCCCGGCTCCTACGCCGCGCTGGTCGAGGCCGAGCGGACCCCGGCCCCGGAACTGGTCGACGTGATCACCTTCGACCACGTCAGCGACGCCCATCCCGCCGCGTTGGCCGGCAGCCTGGCCGAACACCAGCAACCGCACGCCCTGACCGAACTCGCCCTGGTGGCGCGCAGTGCCTCCCCGGCGCGGATCGCCGCCGGGACCGCGATCGACGCCGGTGGGCTGCTGCCGGACACCGCCCCAGTCAACAGCTGGACCCAGCGCGTGCACGAGGTGGACGCGCTGGAACTGCTCGAGGTGCAGCTGTGCAACCAGACCGCGCCGTTCATCTTGATCAGCCGGCTGCGTGGCGCGCTGGCCGCCTCGACCGCGCGGCGCAAGTACGTGGTGAACGTCTCGGCGATGGAGGGCCAGTTCAGCCGCGGGTACAAGGGCCCCGGGCACCCGCACACCAACATGGCCAAGGCCGCGCTGAACATGCTCACCCGCACCAGCGCGGCCGAAATGCTCTCGGAGGACGGAATTTTGATGACCGCCGTGGACACCGGCTGGATCACCGACGAACGTCCCCACCCCACCAAGCTGCGGCTGGCCGAGGAGGGCTTCCACGCCCCGTTGGACCTGGTCGACGGCGCGGCCCGGGTATACGACCCGATCGTGCGCGGGGAGGCCGGCGAGGATCTCTACGGGTGCTTCCTGAAGGACTACGCGGTGAGCAACTGGTAGGGGCTCGGGGGCCGCGGCGGCGGATGAAGCTGCCGTCTCGGCGACACTGACGGCGGCGAAACTGTGCCCGGTCTACGCCCGGTACCCGTCGGTCCCGGCGCGGCCGACGACGATCTTCGGGATGACCGCCTGACGTGACAGGCGCAGCACCATGGCCGCGATCTCCACGATGTCCTGCACCCCGAGCATCGACTCCTGCGGGACCGATTCGCGGGTCCAGGCCGACATGTCGGTGTCGACGAACGCCGGCGCGATCGCGGTGCCGCTGATACCGGCGCCGGATTCCTCGACGTTGAGCGTCTCGATCAGCGAGTTCATCGCGGCCTTGGCGGCCCCGTAGGCGGCCAGCCCGGGCTCGGCGTACACCCCGGTGATCGACCCGAGCGCGATCACCCGCGCGCCCCGCGGGCTGTCGGCCGCGGTGGTGCGCAGCAGTGGCAGGCACTGCTGCAGCAGCATGAACGGCGCCCGGACGTCGACGGCAAAGGTCTTGTCGTAGCGCTTCATCGGGAACTCGGCGATGTTGCCGGCGCTGCCGACCCCCGCGTTGAGGATCAGCGCGTCGAGCCGGTCGAACCGTGCGGCGTGCGCGGCGGCGATGTCGGTGGATGCGGCCTCGTCGGCGAGGTCGGCGGCCACGGTGACGACGTCGGCGGCACCGAGGGCGCGCAACTCGTCGGCCACGGAGTCCAGCCGCTCCTGCCCGCGTGCGGTGATGGTCAGGCCGTAGCCCTGTTCGGCGAGCATGCGCGCGATGCCCAGGCCGATACCGCGGGAGGCCCCGGTGATCAGCGCGGTGTTCATGTCGCGGCTGCCACGGCCCGTTTTGCGATCGCCCAGCGGTGCACCTCGGAGGGGCCGTCGTAGATCCGGAACGGCCGCACCTCGGCCGCCAAGCGGGCCAGCGGCAGATCGCTGGAAACCCCCAGGCCGCCGCAGATCTGGATGGACCGGTCGACGATCCGACCCACGGCCTCGGCGCCGAAGGTCTTGGCGATCGACGTCGAGTTCGACGCCCGGCCGCCCTCGTCGAGTTCGCGGCAGGCCTCCATGAGCAGCGCGCGGGTGGCGGCGATGTCGATGACGTTGTCGGCGATCATCTTCTGGGTCAGGCCTAGATCGCCGATGCGGGAACCGAAGCCCTCCCGCCGGGCGGCGTGGGACACCGCGACGTCGTGTGCGCGTCGGGCCGCACCGAGCCAGCGCATGACGTGGGTCATCCGCGCCGGTCCCAGCCGGATCTGCGCGCCGGCGAAGCCGCGGTCGACCTCGCCGAGCACCGCGGCATCGGAGACCACCAGGTCCTCGAAGGTGACCTCGCAGTGCCCGCCGACCATCGAGCGGTCGGTGGTCGGGATGTGCCGGCCCACGGTGATGCCCGGGGTGTCGGCGTCGGCGAGGAACATCGTCGCCCCGCCCTGCTGGCCGGGTTCGCCCGAGGTGCGCGCCATGATGATGAAGTAGCCGGCGCCGTCGGCCCCGGTGATGAACCACTTGCGGCCGTTGATCTTCCAGCCGCCCGAGGTCTTCTCGGCGCGGGTGGTCAGCGCCGACGGGTCGGATCCGGCGCCGGGGGCGGGTTCGGTCATCGCGAAGGCCGAGCGCACCTCGCCGCGGGCCAGTGGCGCCAGGAAGCGCTCCTTCTGCTCGGCGTTGGCCAGGTGGGCCAGCAGGTGCATGTTGCCCTCGTCGGGCGCGGCGATGTTCAGCGCGGTCGGCCCGAACACCGAGTAGCCGGCCTCCTCGAACACCGGTGCGCGCTCGACCATGTTGAGTCCGTGCCCGCCGTACTCGACCCCGACGTGCGGGGCGAACACCCCGGCGTCGCGGGCGGCCTGCTGCATCTTGACCCGGATCTCGTCGCCGCCGGCCGCCTCGATGTCGCCGTAGTTGGCGTCCTCGAGGGGCAGGATCGTCTCACGGATGAATTCGCGGGTACGGGTTGCCAATTCGGCGCTCATGCGACCACTTTCTTCTCTTCGGTGTCGGCCAGGCCCTTGTCGTTGACGACCTTCGCGGGGATCGTCAGAATCAGCAGGGCGCCCACCACCATCAGTGCGGCGATGGCGTACAGGCTCGACGTGGTGCTACCGGTGACGTTGCTCATCCAGCCGACCACCGACGTGCTGACCAGTCCGGCGATGTTGCCCACCGAGTTGACCAGCGCGATGCCGGCCGCGGCGGCGACCCCGGACATGAAGGCCGCGGGCAGGCTCCAGAAGGCGGCCTGGGCGGTGGAGGCGCCCGCGGCGGCGAGGACCAGACCCACCAGGGCCATCAGCGGGCTGCCGGCGTAGATGCCGGTGAGTATCAGGCCACCGGCGGTGACCAGCGTCGGAACGATGGTGTGCCAGCGGCGTTCTCCGGTCCGGTCTGCGTGCGAGCTGTTGACGATCATCGCGATCACCGCCACGGTGTAGGGCACCGCGGTCAGCAGCCCGATGGTCAGCGCGCTGCTGACGCCGGAGCGCTGGATGATGGTCGGCAACCAGAAGCTGTTGACGTAGATGCCCATGCAGATGGTGAAGTAGATGACCGACAGCAGCCACACCTTGCCGCTGCGCATCGCGGCGCCGAAGCTGTGCGCGTGGCCCTCCACCGGGACGTCCTCGGCCAGCGAGTGCTCGACGACGAACTTCTCGCGGTCGGTCAGCCACTTGGCGGACTTGTGGGAGTTGTCCAGCCACTTGAGCACCGCGAAGGTCAGCAGCAGCGACGGGATGGCCTCGATGATGAACATCCACTGCCAGCCCGACAGCCCGCCGGAGCCGTGGAAGGTCTGCAGGATCCAGCCCGACAGCGGTCCGCCGAAGATCGACGCGACGGGGATGGCCGCCAGGAACAGCGCGAACACCCGTCCGCGCCGGGCCGCCGGGTACCACTTCGTCAGGTAGAACAGGATGCCCGGGATGAAGCCCGCCTCGGCGACGCCGAGCAGGAACCGCAGGACGTAGAACATCATCGGGGTGGTCACCAGCGCCATGGCGCCGGAGATGATCGCCCAGGTGAACATGATCCGGGCGATCCAGAGCTTGGCGCCGACCTTCTGCAGGATGACGTTGCTGGGTACCTCGAAGATGATGTAGCCGACGAAGAACATGCCGGCGCCGAGGCCGTACACGGCGTCGCTGAACTTCAGTTCGTCGAGCATCTGCAGCTTGGCGAACCCGACGTTGACGCGGTCGAGGTAAGCGGCGGTGTAGCAGATGAACAGGAACGGGATCAGCCGCCACGACACCTTGCGGTAGACGGCATTCACCTCCGCGCTGTCGGGGAGATGCGTTGGGGCGGACGGAGTTGTCATCGGGGGGTCCTGTCGGGTGGGGACGGTCAGACGAGGGCGCGACGATCGTCGACGCGTCGGGCCTTGTGGTCGGTGCGGTCAAAGGTGTGCTGCGGAACCGTGTCGACCGAGACCCGCAGGCCCAGCATGGACTGCAGTTCGGTGGCGGCGGTCTTCTTGAACAACTCGAGTGCGGTGGGGTCGTTGGCGGTGTGCACGCATTCGGCCTCGACGTGCAACTCGTCCATCGATCCGGTGCGGGTGACGATGATCCGGTGCTCGCCGCCGTAGTGGTCCAGGCCGCGCAACACGTTCTCGATCTCGGTGGGGTAGACGTTCTCGCCGCGGATGTGGATCATGTCGTCGATCCGCCCGTACACGCCGCGGGGGAGTCGGGGATAGGTTCGCCCGCAGGGGTTTTCCTCGTAGACCCAGCTGCTCAGGTCGTTGGAGGCCAGGCGGATCATCGGCTGCGAGGTGCGTTCCAGGTGGGTGTAGACCGGAGTTCCCTCCCCGCCGTACGGCACCGGCCGATACGTGGTGGGATCGCAGATCTCGTGGTGCACGATGTCCTGGTACAGCAGCATTCCCTCCGGGGTGCCGGCGGTGGCCGATGCGCTCATGAAGGGCGTCATCTCTGCCATGGTCCCGCAGTCGACCACGCGGGCGCCATAGGCTTCGGCGATCGCGTTGCGCACCGACGGGATCGACGCGCCGGGCTCACCGGAGAAGAACATGACGCCGATCTCGAACTCGCGCGGATCGACGCCCTCGGCCTGGGCCACCTCGGCCAGCCGCAGCGCGTACGACGGGGTGGCGTAGAAACCCTTGGGCTTGCTGGCCCGCAGCCACCGCACCGCGCGGGCGGTCATGCCCGGGGCGCCGGCGCCGAACGGGAATGCCTTGCAGTGCAGGCGTTCCGCGCCGGAGAGCGCACCCCAGGAGCCGAGGTAGAGGCTGAACACCGCGGCGATGAACACCGTGTCGCCGGGCCGCAGGCCCATGCCCCACATGATGCGGGCGTGGTTGTTGGCGATGGTGTCCCAGTCGTGGCGGCTGACCGCGAACGCGGTGGGCGTGCCGGTGGTGCCGGAGGTGCCGTGGATGTGGTGGATCTCCGACTCCGGGGCGCACAGGTAGTCGCCGAACGGCGGGTGGTCGAGCTGGGACTGACGCATCTCGGCCTTGGTGACCACCGGGACCGATTCGAACGCCTCCCAGGAGGTGATGTCCTCGGGGTTGATGCCGGCGTCGTCCCACTTGCGCCGGTAGAAGCCGGAGGTGGCGTACGCGTAGCGCATCACCTCGCGTAGCCGGACCAGCACCTTCTCGGCGCGCAGCTCGGGATCCATGGTTTCGCGTTCGCGGAACCAGTACGGGCTGTCAGCTTCGGGGAAGTAGCTGTTGTCGTACTTGGCGGGGAAGGCCCATTGCTCCACGATCTCTCCTCGTCCTTGCGGTTCGGTGTCTTTGCAGCTCAGTCGCGGTGCTGTGCCGGCTGGCACGTCCGCCACGCGGTGTGATGCAGCCGACACTAGCCTGACTGAATTCAGAATTCAACATCCAAAATTCGGCTAGATTGAGTGCGACCACTGTGGCGCGGGTTACCCTGGTGACTCGACTGCCGTGACTGACGAGGGGGCCATCGATGACCGCACTGCCAGTTCCGCCGTCGCGCGTAGAGCAGGTGTACGACGCGATCATCGACGAGATCTGCAGTGGTGAACTTGCTGGTGGGGCGCCGTTGCGCCAGGAGTTGCTGGCCGAGCGGTTCCAGATTTCGCGCCAGCCCATCCAGCAGGCGTTGCTGCTGCTGAAGTCGCACGGACTGGTGCGCGAGACCGCCAACCGCCGCGGGCTTGAGGTGGTGCCGGTGGACGAGAAGTTCGTGGTCGACCTCTACGAGATGCGCGCCGCGATCGACGGCCTGGCGGCGCGGCGGGCGGCCGACCGGCGCACCGACCGCGATATCGACTACATCGCCGAGGTGCTCGCCCGCGGCGAGCGGGCGGTGGCCGAGGGGTCATTCGCCCACATGATCACCGCGGACATGGAGTTCCACCAGTACCTGCTCAAGGTCGCCGACAACACCCTGCTGCTCGAAACCACCGCGGTGCTGTTCCACAACGTGCGCCGGGTGATGGGCGAGGTGCTGCGCCACAGCGGCACCCCGCAGTGGGTGTGGAACGAGCACAAGAAGATTCACGAGGCGATCGTCGCCGGCGACGCGGACCTGGCCGATCAACTCTCCAAGGAGCACGCCGACCACGGTTGCGAACTGATCCTGGGCGCCATGCGCGGGGACAACGTGGAGAACCTGTTCGCGTCCTAGGGGGTAGGCGATGGCCGGCAAGCGAGGCGTCTCGGGCCCGCGGCGCGCGGATCTCGTGCTGTCCGGCGGTGGGGCCAAGGGCATCGGGCTCGTCGGCGCAGTCGGCGCGCTGACCGACGCCGGGTACGCCGTGCAGCGGGTGTCCGGAACCTCGGCGGGGTCACTGGTCGGCGCGGTCGTGGCCGCTGCGGCCCAACGCGGGGTGCTGCGTAGCGAACTCGTGCGGGAACTCGCGATCAGCGTGCCGTACAGCAAGTTTCGGGACAGCGGTCCGCTGGAGCGGATTCCGCTGTTCGGCACCGCGTGGGGACTGCTGCGCGAAACCGGGGTCTACCGCGGCGACTTCGCCCACGAGTGGATTCGCGGTGAGCTGGCGAACCTGGGCATCGTCACGTTCGGTGATCTCGCCGTCGACGACGATCACCTGCTCGCCGAGCGGCGCTACCGGCTGGTGGTGACGGTGACCGACCTGACCACCGGGCAACTGGTGCGGCTGCCCTGGGACTACCGGCGGGTCTACGGCCTGGACCCCGACGAGCAGTCGGTTGCCGACGCGGTGCGCGCGTCGATGGCCATCCCGTTCCTGTTCCCGCCGGTCACCCTGCGCGACGCGGCCGGTGAGCCGTCGACACTGGTCGACGGGGGTGTGCTGTCGAACTTTCCGATCGATTCGTTCGATCGGCCCGACGGGGGAGAGCCGCGGTGGCCGACCTTCGGCGTGGCGGTGGTGCCGTATCTGCCCGCGCCGTCGGTCGAGGAGTTGATCCCGGGGTTGCGGCTGCCGTGCCGGGGCGGTCCGACGCTGCTGGAGAGCCTGCTCACCACCATGCTGGCCGGCCACGATCAGACGCATCTGAGCCAGCCGTGGGTCAAAGCCCGTGCCATCCAGGTCGATTCGACCGACGTCGGCGTGCTGGACTTCGACATCACCCGAGCCCAGGCCCAGGCGCTCTACGACAAGGGGTATGCGGCCACCGCCGAGTTCCTCTCGACGTGGGATTGGCCGGCCTATCTCGAGCGGTTCCGCCGGGCGCATTACGTGCAGTAGACGTTCGCGCCGTTCCCTTACTGTATTCAGAATGTTGACTTCCGAACTCAATGGGTTACGGTGGTTCACGTCACTCGATTGGGGGGAAGTGACCCAACCCCCTGCGGTGTCAGCCTCGGGGCGTGGACCGCGAACTGGAGGTGACCGTGCACAGCGCCCTGGAATCCATTCGGCCCCAACTCGAGTGGGCATGTGATGCGTTGATCCCACGTGACGACTACCTCGGCATGCCGGCGGCGACCCGAGCCGGCGTCGCCGAGACGCTGCTGCCCCGGGCCCTCGCGGCCCGACAGGAACTGCTGTACCCGTTCGTCGAGGCGATGCGCACCCTGCCCTCAGAGCCACCGAGTGACCCGCTGGAAGTTCTCTACGGGATGGATGAGGCCAGCTTCGAACTTGTTGCCCATACCATCGCCGACGCCTACTACCTCAGCGACGAGGTCAACCGGACGCTGAAGTACCCGGGTCCTGCCCTGTGCTGAAACGACATCGTCGCATCCCGCCCGGCGTGCCCCCGGTCGACGGGATCGATTGGGAGATCGTCGAATTCGTGGTGCGCTGGGCGCCGTTCGGCGGGCCCGACCCGGAGGAGGCGTTGCCGCGCTTCGGCATGACCTGTGAGCAGCTGTCGGCACGCTGTGCGCAGATCGTTTCCCGACTCGGTGGGTTCGAGACGCTGCTCGACGGGCGCCGCCGCGCGTTGTTGGAACGGGCACGCCAATTCCTGGAGTCCGGCGGCGCCGACATCGCGACGCTCGACCCGATGTCGCGGCCGGGACGATGGGTGGCCCGCCGCGGCGTGTGGCACTGGCAGTAGCGTGGTCCGCCGCGAAACCCGGGCGCGTCACACCGGGGTGGGCACCCGCTTGGCGTTCGCGGTTGCCGTCATCTCGTGGCGCAGCGCGGTGAAGTCCGAGATGGTCTTGGTCGCCACCGTCGCGACCGGGCGCGCGTTGCGTCCGGACGCCTCGCGCTTGGACACCATCACCACCGAATCGATGTAGGGCTGAATGGTGGTCGCGTTCTGCACCGTCGCCACGATCACCAACTGGAAGCCGAACTTGCGGAACGCCTGCAGCGCCTGCTGCGCGAACTGCGGGTCCGACTTGGAGAACGCCTCGTCGAGCATCAACTGCGCGAATACCGGACGATTGTCGCCGCCATCGGGGCTGGCCAGGTTGAAGCTCAGCGCGCCCGCCAGGCAGAACGCCATCAACTTCTCCTGCTCGCCGCCGGAGTTGTCGCCGGCGTTGCTGTGCGTGCGGATCAGCTCGTCGCTGTCGGCGTCCCACTCGGCGCAGTCGAAGGTGAACCGGTTGCGCACGTCCAGCGCGTCGCGGGTCCAGGCCTTGTCTTCGGGGGCGGTGGATGCCAACCGATTTCGCAGCCGCAGGATGTCGGCGTACTGGTCCAGGATGGCCTGCTTGTCGCCCAGGCCCACCTCGGCGATGCGCCGCGAGATGGCGCGGACAATGTCGGTGAGCTCGGCGACCGCGGTCAGGTGCCGCGGGGTGGCGCGCAGCGTCAGCTTGGTGCCGCTGTTGAACTCGACGGCACCCAGGCCGGTGTTGACCCGGTCGATCTGCTCGCTGATCCGGCGGGTCTCCTGCTCGGCGACGCGGTGCAGCGTCAGGATCGCGTCCGGGGCCTGCTCGGTGACCAGGCGCATCATCCGCTCGAAGGCCTCGGGTAGTTCGCGCTCGTCGATGTGGCGGCACAGCGCGACGTAGTCGTGCACCCGTTCGTCGAACACCTCGCTGTCGTTGGGGATCGCGTCGGGGAAGGCGGTGTCGAAAGTGTTGAGGATTCGGGCCAATTCGTCATAGGAGCGACGACGGCTCTCCCGCAGCTGCTCGCGTTCCCGGCGGATCGCGGTGAACAGCGCCTCGCGGTGCGGCTCGGGTCCCAGCAGCTCCAGCGGCACCGGAACCTCGGCGGCGTAGCGGTGCAGCAGCTCGGTCAGCGGCTCGGACACGAACGGCGGGGACAGCCGCTCGGACAGCTCCAGCAGCTGGGTGCGGCGGTGGTCGAGGTCGTCGCGGCGGGTCTGGATGGCGCCGCGGCGGGTCATCAGGGTCTGGATCTCCGACCAGCATTCCTCGGCGCGGGCCGAGAGCGCCTCGATGTCCGGGTGGTCGGCCAGCAGGATCTCGAACTGCTCGCGCAGCCGGTCGGCGTGCTTGTCGGCGGTCTCGGTGTCGATGTGGTTCCACTGCGGGAACTGCTCGCAGATCGCGCGGCTGGCCGCGGCCCGGTCGCGCCACTGCTGGCGCTGCGCGGCGATGTCGTCGGCGGCGCGGCGGGCCAGCTGGTAGGCCTGCTCGGCGTTGGCCAGATCGACGGTCAGCGCGTCGATCTTGGTGGCCACGTCGCCCTGGTAGATGTAGTCGGCCTGCTTGAGCGGGCGACGGTCGTCCTTGACGGCCAGCCGATCGGAATCCTTGTACAGGCCGGTGTCGGTGACCGCGCGGCGGAACCGGTTGAACACGTCGGGGGTGTCGACGCAGATGTGATCGCCCGCATGCGCGACGACGTCGGCGGCCTCGGCCGCGCACGGATGATTCGGGTCGACGAGGAACAGCTTGCCGGCCAACGTGTTCGGCTCGGCCTCGACCGGGGTGGCGCCCACCAGGCTGGCGCGCACGTGGTGCAGCTGCAGCCGGCCACGCATGTTGGTCTCGTTGACGAAGCGCAGCACCGCGGCGTAATGCCGGTCGGGCACCAACAGCCGCAGGCCCACCCCGCGCAGCACCTTCTCCACCGCCACGCGCCAGCGGCTGTGCTCCGGACGCAGGTCCAGCAGCTCGGCGATGTAGGGCAGTTCGGCGGCGTCCACCCCGACGGCCGCGCAGATGAAATCGCGCATGGTGATGGCCGATTCGGGCAGTGCGGAGCCCACCTGTTCGACGCGCTTGAGCTCCTTGGCGGCGTCGTCGCGGGCCATCCGCGCCACCTTCTGCGCGTACTCGGCGTCGGTGGACGATTCGCGGCCGCGGTCGAGCTTGGCCATCGTCTCGGTGGCCTGGTTGGTCAGCTCCTCGCGCAGGTTCCAGAACTCGTCGGCGGTCTCGGGGGCGTCGAGATCCTGGGCGGCCAGCAGGGATTCGTAGGCGGCGCGGCGCCGCGAGACCTCCTCGGCCTGGGCCTCGGCGGCGGCCACCTGCGACTGCAGCGGACCGATGCTCGAGCTCGAGCCACTGATCTGCGCGTTGAGCGAATCCGCCTCGGCCTTGGCCAGATTCAGCGAGCGGGTGACGTCCTCGTACTCGTTGCCCAGCTGATCGATGGTGCGGTCCAGCGACTCGATCTGGGCCGGGCACTGCGCCAGCCGGACGTGGTCGGTGTAGGCGCGCACCATCGGGGCGTCGACCAGGTCGATGATGCCCAAGTCGGAGGATTCCGAGACATAGCGCGCCTGGATCTTTTCGATGTCGCCGAGGATCTTGCGTTTGCGCTGCGCGACGGCCAGCAGCTCGCGGGCCTCGACCAGCGGGTCGATCTGCTTGAGCGCCTCCGGCAGCCGGGCCAGGCTGTCGGGTTCGTCGAGCATGAAGTCGCGGACGAACTGTTCCAGTCCGCCAACGCTTTTCAGGGACTTGGCCTTGCCGAGCAGTTGCTGGGCGGCATCGGAGCTGCGGATGCCGATGGTGGCGTACAGCTGGGCCAGGTACTGCGATTCGACCTTGGTGGAAAAGCGCCAGTCGTCCTTGAACACGCTGGTGTCGAAGCGGCCGGCCGCCCAGCGGTTGCAGACCTCCTCGATGTCGCGGTCGCCGTCGGCCAGCACGAACCGGCTCGAGGAGTCGGTGCGGGACTCGCCGGTGAGCCACTTGAGGACCAGGCCGGTGACGGTGCGGCCGCTGTCGCTGGCGTAGGTGACTGCGACCGCCGACCAGGCGGTGCCGTCGCCGCGCAGGTACATCACCTTCGAGGTGCCGCCGTCGCTGCGCTGTCCCCAGGCGCCGCGCACATACTTGTCGACGGTGCGCCGCCCCGCGCTCGAGCCGGCGGCGGTGTTGTCGCCGGAGGCGTTGAAGTTGCGCCGGTTGAACGGCAGGAAGCCCAGCGAGATCGCGTCCAGCAGCGAGGATTTGCCGCTGCCGGAAGCCCCGGCGATCAGCGCGCCGCCGGGGCTGAAGCGGATGTCGTGGTACCCGTCGAACACACCCCAGTTGATGACCTGCAGGCGGGACAGGTGGAACTGCTCAGACATCGATGCCGGCTTCCTGGTCGTCGGGGTCTTCCGGGGTGGCCGGGGTGCCGCCGGAGAGCAGCAGTTCGAACTGTTGCTGCAACTCGGCGATCACCGAGGCCGTCATCACCGCGGTGATGACGGGGCTGACGGTGTAGCTGTCCTCGTCGTCGCGGCTCTTGCGCAGGATCTCCAGGCCGGCCAGGCGCGCGATGGCGGCGTCGATGCGGGCGGTGAACGTCACCGCGTCGCGGTCGACCTCGTTGAGCACCCCGGAGAACAGCGCGTGCATCTCGTCGCGGCTGATCACCACGTTCTGATCGCCCGAGGCCCGCATGAACTGGGCCAGGTGCAGCGCCAGGATGGAGTCGTAGGTGCCCAGCGGTTCGCGGCGCAAAAGCTTGACGCCCCGGGCGGATTCGTAGCGGGCCTGCTCGATGAACGCCACCCCGCCGTGCTCGGAGACGTTCTCTGTGACGCGCAGCATCAGGTCCAGTTCGGACAGCCGCACGCTGAGCTCGGCGCGGTATTCCAGTACCCAGCTGTAGAGGTCGCGGTCGGTCTCGGCGCTGATGTAGCGGCGGGTCAGCAGGTGCTGCAGCGCCCAGCAGGCCCGGTCGGGCAACTCGCTGACGTCGCCGTCGAAGCGGGGCCGGCGCTGCTGCGGGACGCGGGTGCTCTGGTCGACCTCGGGCAGGGCGGCCAGCGCCGCATAGTCCAGGTCGGTGTCGCCGGTGGTCACGGGGCGGCTCCCAACAGGGTCGAGATCGGTTCGGTGAACATCAGGCGCGGGACCTCCATCTGGCGGTCGTGGCCGTCGACGGACTGGAACCGCACGACGGCCGATTCGTTGGTGGTCTCGGCGCCCGGTTGTTTCAGCGCCCAGGACCACAACACGATGAGGTGGCCCAGGTAGGCCGCATCCAGGCGGTCGACCGCGTCCGGTAGCGACAGCGGGCCGTCGACGATCGCGGTGTTGATCATCTCCGACATCGCCGGGGCGTCGACCTGCGTGGTCAGCGCGGCGAAGCTGGCGATGTCCACCTCGCCCTGGGCCACCGCGGCGGGCTTCGGGTTGGACAGGTCGCCGATCCTAAAGCTCAGGGCCCCAACGGAACTGATGGCGTGGCGGGCCAGCGGCAGCTCGAGGTCCAGGCGCGAGTCGGTCAGCGAGGACTTCAGCAGGTTGCGGGAGGCGCCGATGGCATCGTTGAGCTGGCGGGCCACCCCGCGGCTCTGCTCGAGCATGCCGAATGCCGTGAACCGCTTGACCCGCTGCGCGCAGCGCTGCTGGATGCGCTCCACCTCGTCGATCTGGTGGCCGACGAGTTCGAAGAAGCCGGCCATCACCTTGCGCAGCGCCGGGTCCAGGCCGGGCAGGCCGTCGGCGACCGCGGCGACGTCGGCCTCGAACTCGGCGCGCTGATCGGGGTCGTTGATCATCCGCAGGAAGGCGCGGTGGCTGTCGCGGCCCTGGGAGTCCCAGGCGGCCTGGTAGTCGGCGTACATCTGGCGTTGCCGATCGCGGTATTCGATGTTGCTGTCGATCGGGTCGTCCAGGGCGGCGGTGGCCTGCTCGATCATGGTGCCGTACTGGCCGATGTCGGTGATCAACCGTTCCATCTGCAGGGCAATGGCGTGCGCCTCGTCGTAGGAGTCGGTGAGATCCGGTGCCGGGCGGTCCAGGTCGTGGCCCTGCTCCAGCGCGTCGAGTTCTTCTTGTAGCGCGGCGATTTCGGCCTCGATGCCGGCGCGGATGCGGTCGGTGTCGTTGCCTACCCGCAGCGCGATCTGCTTGAGCCGGGAGGCGATGCCGGTAATGGAGCCCCCGGTGGCGATGGTGTCCTTGCGGCGCATGCCCCGCAGGAAGTCCAGCGCGCGGCGGGCCTCCTGGGTGAGGTGGCACAGGTTGCGCTCGTGGCCGGGGCGGGTGTCGGCGACCCGGTGCAGCCAGCCCTGGCTGGCCCAGGACTTGATCAGCGCCAGGCCGGACTGGCCGTCGGGGCGCTCAAGGTCGTCGAGGTCGCGTTCGAGCAGGACCACCAGCTCGGTCTCGGGGACCACCCCGCCGCCGAGGTGGCGTTCCATCAGCGTGGCGTAGAGGTGCAGGTTCTGCGTGGCCAACAGCCGGACGGTGGGGGAGCCCTGGAGGTCGCGGTGCTGTTCGAGCAGCTCGGGAGCGGACAGCGTGGCTTCGTGCTCAGCGGTGGCGTCCACTCGTCTCCTTTCCCTGGCCGTGTCTCCGGAGGGTCCAACTTAGGCGACGGCGCCGACGACACCCCGCTGCCGCCTCCGCCTGCGGGGCGCGTGTCGGGCGTGTCTGATCACAGGGGTCTCAGGGGGTTGCTGGCGTCACTCTGGTTACTGGGGATCTGGGGCTGGGGGTCGGTGCGGCCGGCGGGGCCGCCGCCGCTGCTGCTGCCGCGCCCAGAGTTGGGTTATTGACCCGAACCCGCAGGACGTGGTGTGAACATGTCCACCCTCGGCGCCTCGTCAGGTCCGACAGCGAGCTTGACTATGCATTTCGTACTCTCCGGGAGTACGAAATGCATAGTCAACACCTGTTGGCTACGGCTGCGCTCCGGAGCGCAGCCGTTCCTCCAAGGTGGCGGCCCGGGCCCGCATCCGGCGCCCCTGGGGATTCCGAATTGCCCACCTCGCAGCGACACCTGAGCGACTTTGCGCCCGGGCCGACGAGGCGTGTCGCTCGTTGTCGCTCGAAGGTGGGCTTCTCGATGTGCGCGTCCTCTCGCGGTGAGCGCTTCCTCTTCTGTCGGTGGCGGGGTCTAGTCTCTGCGCTGTCGTCGTGTGGGGACTCGGAGACCGCTCCGATACGCGACGGCCAGAAGTTCACCTGAGGGGGAGAACATGTTCAGGAATGTAGCCGCGGGAGTGCTTGGCGGACTGGCTTGTTGTGGATTGGTGGCCTGCGCCGGTGCTCCGCAATCGCAACCCGTCGAAACCGTGACGGTGACCCGTGCGGCGACGGATGCCGAAGTGCAGCGTCTCGATACCGAGCGGCAGACGCTGGCTGAAGAGCAAGCCGCCCAGGAGCAGCAAGCGACAGCTCTGGACACCAGGGAATCAGCCGTGGCGGAGAAGGAGCGGCTGGCTCAATTGAGCACCATTCCGGGGACCGGAATATTTCTGGTTGGGCCCGAGATCCTGCCCGGGACCTACCGGGCAACGCCGAGCAGCGGTTGCTACTGGGAGCGATTGCAGGGCACGTCGGGCGAATTCCACGACCTCATCGCCAATGGGAACGAGGATGGGCCGGTCGTTGTCACCATCTCGCCGAGTGACGTGGCCTTCTCGACCTCGCGGTGCGGGGAGTGGAATCGGCTCAGCTGAGCCGGAGCAGGTACGCCCCGCTCAGGTCAGCAGCGCATCGCACATGATCGGCAGGTCGCGGACCCGCACCCCGGTGGCCTGGTTCAATCGCGTTCGCGACGGCGTGCGGCCGGCCTCGGCGAGCAGTCCGCGCAGACGGCCGAGTGTGATCACGGGTTGCTCGGGTGTGCGTCACGCCACGCCTGCCATACCTCGGGCCGCAATCGTCCGCGGTCGGGCACCGGCAGCCCGGCCGAGCGGGCCCAGGCACGCACATCGGCGGTACTCGGACCGTCAGCGGTCGGCGCGGGAGCGGCAATGTCGATACGGGCATCCGAGATCCGTTGCAGTGCAGCATTTTCAGTGGTCGCCCAGGAGTGGGCGGCTGCGAGGAATCGGTAGGTCCATTCTTCGGCCAACGGGCGGGTCTCACAGAAGACGATCGGCACGCTCGGCCAACGGACCTGTAGTTCGGCCAGCCCGTCGGCAACGATCGCCGGGCGTACCCGGTCGAGTTTGAACAACTGTGAGTAGCGGTCCTCGACGACGACCGCTGCCCGCGGCAGCGCGGCCAGATCGGCGACCTGAAAGCGCAGCCGACCGTTGATCAGGCTGCTCACCAGATCGGCCAGCGATTTGCGTTCGACGCTGGCTACCAATTGCCCGTCGACGTTCAGGCCGTAGTCGCCGCAAGGTAGTGCGCGAGTCTCGGTGGTCACCTGCTGGCCGGTGAACCGGTAGGCGTAGCGCTCGTGGCTGTCGACGAGGATGGGCAGCTGCTCAATGCCCTGAGCGCGTGCGGTCGGGGTGCGGACGCTGGGGCGGGCCTGCTTGCGGGTGCGCGGCGATTGCCAGAACACCACGTCTCGGCCGCGGGCGGTGGTGAACACCAATTGGGAACGGTTCTCGCGTCCCCGATGCAGAATCAGGTCGATGGACGCACCCCGACGCTGACATGACCGCAGCGGCAACCGCTCCACGACGTCCGCGTCGTCGGGCCACTCGGCGAGGCTGACCGGGTGGCAGTACAGGGCCTTGATGCGGGGCCAGGTTCCCGAAGTCCGGAACAACAGGTCACCGTCCGGTTGGGGGATGCGCAACAGATAGCCCAGCCGGGAGTCCTCGGCTGGATTCAGGGCGATCAGCATCTCTGCCATCTGCTCAGTGTGCCTCGTGAAATCAGTTCGGGACGACCGTTACGGCGCAACTGATTCCGGGTGCTCGGCTCAGTCGAGCATCAGCGGTCACCAGTGGGCATTCGAGCGCCTCGGCCAGTGCGATGTACATGGCGTCGTAGGCGGTGACGTTGTCGCGCAGCGCCCATACCCGACCCAGCAGTGGCGCCGCCGCGTAGCGGATGATCCCGAGTCCAGCCCAGACATCAAGGGCGCGTCGAGCAGCATCGGGGGTGAGTACGCCCGCGGCGGATTGTCGTCGCAGGGTGCTGATGACTTCGGTGTCGACCAGATGTGGGGCATTGATCGTCTCGGTCGACATGAGCCGACGAGCCAGTCCGTCGTTCAATAGAGCGGAGGCCGCGGCGGATGCATCGAGGACGATCACCGTCGGTCGGCCACGAGGTGTTCGACGATATCCGCTGGCGGAATACCGAGATCAGGCAGTGTGGCGAGTAGTGCCGCGTTGTCCACTCGGCGCGTCGCGGCATCGAGTTCGCGTATCGCGACAGCGGTCACTGAGGTGTTCGCAGCGCGCGCCATTCGCTCCAGGCGATCCATGACGTCGTCGGGCACATTGCGCAGGTGCAGGGCTCGCATGTACCGATGCTAGCAGAATGCTAGCGAAGTACTAGCAAGATGGCGGTCCGCATACGACAGTCGAAGGATTGAACCCGGCCCGTTCTCTCGCATGGTCAGAGTGATAAGTTTGCCTTATGGCGCTGTTGGCGGAGTACATGGACGCTCGCCGTGAGGAGGATTTCGCGCGATTGCGACGCGTCCTGGCGCTGCGGGCGATGGTCGCAGCCGGTATGTCTCAGCGGCAGATCGCCGCGGCGCTGGGGATCAGTCAACCCGCCGTGAGCCAGCAGCTCAGGTTCGCCCCGGACCTTGACGATGTCCACCCGGCTGAATTGTTGAACGCAGCGACACCGATCCTCAAGGTGCTGGCCGCAGAGCGTGGGTACCGACGGCTTGCTGTATTCGGTTCGGTGGCGCGAGGCACCGCTCGACCAGGGTCCGATATCGACTTGATCGTCGAAGCACCCGCGGGGTCCTCCTCATTCGGGTTCCTTCAGTTCAAGCAACTTATCGAGGAGGTGCTCGGCCGCGAAATCGATCTGGTCGATTACGGAGGTCTGAAGCCCAAGATCGATGACGACATCCGTCGTGAGGCGGTGCCACTGTGATGGACCGTAAGGCCGCCAAAGAGTTGCTGCACATCCGAGGTTGGCTCGACCGAGTCGACGAGATCGGCATTCGAGGCAAGGGTAACTACCTTCTTGACGATCTGCTTCAAGAGGCGGGTGACTCACTCATGATGAAGCTGGGGGATCCGCCAACAGGCTCTCGAAGCTCGACTTGCTCGCGCCGGAGGGCGTCGACTGGGCACTCGCGGTGGCGAACCGAAACTTCATCATCCACCAGTACGACGAGATCAATCGCGAGCTCACTTGGCTGACGCTGTTCCGTGATCTGCCCGAGTGGAAGCGCTCCTTGGAGAGATACTTTGCCGATGCCGAAGTTGCTTTGTCGGCCGAGGGCGAGTGACCGCGAAAGGCTCTCAGCTCAGCAGCGCGTCGCACATGATCGGCAGGTCACGGACCCGCACCCCGGTGGCGTGGTAGATCGCGTTGGCGACGGCGGCGGCCGCGCCGACGATGCCGATCTCGCCGGCCCCGCGTGAGCCCATCGGGTTGGAGTGCTCGTCGACGCTGTCGAGCCACAGGGCGTCGATCTCCGGGATGTCGGCGTGCGCGCTGATGTGGTAGCTGGCCAAGTCGCGGGTGACGATGTGGCCGAAGCGGTGATCGCGCACGCTCTCCTCGTGCAGCGCCATCGACAGGCCCATGGTCATGCCGCCGATGAGCTGTGAGCGCAGCGTCGCCGGGTTGATGACCCGGCCGACGGAGAAGACCCCGAGCATCCGCGCGATGTGGATCTCGCCGGTGTAGCGGCTGACGTGGGCCTCGGCGAACTGCGCGCCGAAAGAGTACATGCCGTAGTTCTCGGCGTCCTCGTTCTCGGGTGCCTCGGCGGTGGTGGCGGCGCCCGGTGCGGGGTTGTCGCCATGGTCGTGGCGGAACTGTTGTGCCGCAGCGTGGATCGCGGTGCCCCAGGAGCTGATGCCTGAGGAGCCGCCCTCCACCGAGGCCGACGGCAGGTCGGTGTCGCCGATCTGCAACTCGACCGCGTCGACATCGACGTCGAGCACGTCGGCGGCGATCTGGGTCAGCGCGGTCCAGGTGCCGGTGCCGATGTCGACCGCGCCGATGGCCACGGCGTAGCGCCCGGGCGCGGTGCATTCGATGCGGGCGGCGTTGCCGGGCATGTTCATCGCCGGATACACCGCCGAGGCGACGCCGGTGCCGATCAGCCATTCGCCGTTGCTGCGGATACCCGGTTCGGGGTTGCGGGGGTGCCAGCCGAAGCGTTCTGCGCCGGTGGTCAGGCATTCGACCAGGCGCCGATCCGACCACGGGTTGCCCGTTTCGGGGTCGACGTCGGGTTCGTTGCGCCGGCGTAGTTCGATGGGGTCGAGGTCGCAGGCGACCGCGAGTTCGTCCATCGCCACCTCGAGCGCGTAGGTGCCCGGGCATTCGCCGGGGGCGCGCATCCAGAACGGCACGGCCACATCCAGTTTCGCCAGCCGATGCGTGGTAGCCCGGGTGGGGCTCGCGTACATCATCCGGGTGACGACGGCGGTCTGCTCGGCGAATTCCTTGGCTGCGGAGCTCTGTTCGACGACGTCGTGTCGGAAGGCGGTGATCCTGCCGTCTTTGGTGGCGCCGAGTTTGAGGTGTTGGATGGTGGGGGTGCGGTAGCCGACGACGTCGAACATCTGCTGGCGGGTCAGCGCGAGCTTGACCGGGCGGCCGGGGACGCGCTGGGCGGCCATGATGGCCAGCGTGTTGTGCGAGTGCGGGGCGCCCTTGGAGCCGAAGCCGCCGCCGATGTTCTTGGCGACGATCCGGACCTGCTCAGGTTCCAGGCCGAACAGGGTGGCGAGCTTCTCGCGGGCGGCGTGCACGCCCTGGGTGGAGTCGTACAGCGTGAGGCTGTCGTTGTCCCACAGCGCGATACAGGAGTGTGGCTCCATCGGGTTGTTGTGCTCGTGCGGGGTGGTGTAGGTCTGGTCGACGAGGACCTCGGCGTTGCGCAGGGCGGTCTCGACGTCGCCGTCGGTGCTGTCGGTGGGGAAGCCGGCGTTGACTTCCGCGGGGGCGTAGAGGTCGGGGTCCTCAGGGCGCAGTTCGGTGTGGTGGGTTTCGGTGTCGTAGTCGACGTGCACGAGTCCCGCGGCGTGCCGGGCGGTTTCGGCCGTGTCGGCGACGACGGCGCCGATCAACTGGCCGCGGTAGTGCACCTGGTTGTCCTGCAGGATGGTCAGGTCGCCGTCGGAGGTGTCGGCGAGCGTCGGGGCGTCGAAGACGGTGAGGACGGCGGTGACGCCGTCGGTGGCCTGCGCGGCGGCGGTGTCCATGGCGGTGATGTGGCCGCGGGCGATGGTGGCCTGGATGGGGTGCAGGTACAGCGGGGCGTCGAGCTGGTATTCGCAGGCGTACGGGGCCGTGCCGGTGACCTTGGCGGGTCCGTCGAGGCGGCTCAGCGCGGTGCCGATGGCGTGGGGCTGGACGGCCGTCATCACTGGTGTCCTTCCATGAGTCCCAGCAGGGTGGCGATGAGGGTGCGTCGGGTGAGTTCGACCTTGAACTCGTTGCCGTCGAGGGGTTCTGCCTGTGCGAGTTCGTGTTCGGCGGCGGCGGTGAAAGTGTCCTCGCCGGCGGGCTGGCCCAACAGGGCGTGTTCGGCGCGGTGGGCCCGCCACGGTTTGTGGGCGACGCCGCCGAGGGCGATGCGCGCGGAGTTGATGGTGCCGTCCTCGGTGACCAGTTCGGCGGCCACCGAGGTCAGCGCGAACGCGTAGGAGTTGCGGTCGCGGACCTTGCGGTAGGTGGAGCGCGCCCCGTCCAGCGGCGCCGGGATCTCCACGGCGGTGATCAGCGCTCCGGCGGGCAGGTTGGTGTCGCGGTCGGGTTCCTCGCCGGGCAGGCGGTGAAAGTCGGTGAGCGGCATGCGGTGTTCGCCTTCGACGTCGACGTAGAGCACCTGAGCGTCCAGGGCGGTCATGGCGACGGCCATGTCGGAGGGGTGGGTGGCCACGCAGTGGGGGGAGGCGCCGAGGATGGCGTGGTAGCGGACGTAGCCGCCGATCGCCGAGCAGCCCTGGCCGGGGGTGCGCTTGTTGCAGGGGGTGGTGAGGTCCTGGAAGTAGACGCAGCGGGTGCGTTGCAGCAGGTTGCCGGCGGTGGTGGCGAGGTTGCGCAGCTGCCCGGAGGCGCCGGCGAGCAGCGCCCGGGCCAGCACCGGGTAGCGGCTGCGGACGAGGGGATGGGCGGCGAGGTCGGCGTTGCGGACGTCGGCGCCGATGCGCAGCGCGCCGTCGTCGAGGGGGTCGATGTCGTAGAGGGGCAGGTGGCCGACGTCGACGACGAGGGCCGGTTCGGCGACGCCGAGTTTCATGTGGTCGACGAGGTTGGTGCCGCCGGCGAGGTAGACGGCGTCGGGGCGCTCGGCGACGGTGGTGACGGCGTCCTGCACGCTGGTGGCGCGGTGGTAGGCGAAGGGATTCATCGGGCGGCCTCGTGGATGGCGGCGACGATGTTCGGGTAGGCTGCGCAGCGACACAGGTTGCCGCTCATGCGTTCTCGGATCTCGTCGTCGTCGAGGTCGGGGGATTTCTCCAGGTGTTCGGTGACGTGGCTGGGGGCGCCGGACTTGACCTCGTCGAGCATGCCGACCGCCGAGCAGATCTGGCCCGGGGTGCAGTAGCCGCACTGGAAGCCGTCGTGGTCGAGGAACGCTTGTGCGACGGGGTGCAGGCTGGTCTGGTCGCCGAGGCCGGCGGCGGTGACGATCTCGGCCTGGTCGTGCGCGACGGCCAGGGACAGGCAGGTGGTGGCGCGGCGGCCGTCGAGCAGGACGGTGCACGATCCGCACTGGCCGTGGTCGCAGCCCTTCTTCGGGGCGGTGACGCCGAGGTGTTCTCTTAGGAGGTCGAGGAGGGTGGTGCGGTTGTCGATGGTCGCGGTGCGGTCTGCGCCGTCGACGTGCACGGTGACTTGGGTGAAGTGGGCTGACTCCATCTGTGGGGGTTACCCGGGATGGAGGGAGTGAAACGGGGGGCAGGCGGAGTTTTCCGACACGGGTCAACCCGTCAGAGGTCGTGGGTATCATCCCGACATGCCGTTATCCGACGGTACTAAGCCTCGATCCACCGATGAAGTGGGTGGGGTTGGGGGTGTTGATATGAGGAAAGTGCCCTCTGAACTGGGATGATTGGAGTTACCACACTTCGATCGACCCAGGTTCGGAAAGGCACTTCCGGTGCAATTATCCCACAGGTTCAGCGTGTCGTCGGCGGTGTTCGATGATGAGCATCTCGTGTCGTGTGCCGGCCTGGTGCCGGTGATGGCGCTGGCGCAGCAAAGTGGCCTATCCGCGTTGTTGGAGCGCAAGGTTCGGTTCACGTGCGAGCGGATCACCTCGGGTGCGGCCAATCCAGCGCCGAAGCTGGCCACCCTGATCGCCGGGATGTGTGCCGGCGCGGACAGCATCGATGACCTCGATATCGTGCGATCAGGTGGAATGAACACCCTGTTCGACGGTGTGTACGCACCCTCGACGATCGGAACCCTGTTGCGGGAGTTCACCTTCGGTCACTGCCGCCAGCTGGAATCGGTGCTCGCAGAGCACCTGGCCGGCCTGTGCGAGCGGGTGGATCTGTTGCCCGGAGCCGGCCAGCGGGTGTTCATCGATATCGACTCACTGCTGCGCCCGGTCTATGGCCACGCCAAACAGGGCGCGTCCTACGGGCACACCAAGATCGCCGGCAAACAGATCCTGCGCAAGGGACTGTCCCCGCTGGTCACCACGATCAGCACCGAGCACGCTGCACCGGTGATCACCGGGGCCCGGTTGCGGGCGGGCAAGGCCAACTCCGGCAAGGGCGCAGCCACCATGATCACCCAAGCCGTGGCCACCGCGCGCGCCGCCGGGGCCAGCGGCCAGATCCTGGTCCGCGGTGACTCGGCCTACGGCACCAGCACCGTGGTAGCGGCCTGCCGCCGCGCCGGGGCCCGGTTCTCGGTGGTGCTGACCAAATCAGCCACCGTGACCGCCGCCATCGAGTCCATCCCCGAGAACACCTGGACCCCGGTGGCCTACCCCGGCGCCGTGCGCGACCCCGACACCAACGCCTGGATCTCCGATGCCGAAGTCGCCGAAACCACCTACACCGCCTTCAGTTCCACCAACACGCCGGTGACTGCCCGGCTGATCGTGCGCCGGGTCAAAGACGCCCGCTACCCCGATGCGTTGTTCCCGGTATGGCGCTATCACCCGTTCTTCACCGACTCCGATGAACCCGCCCCGGCCGCTGACATCACCCACCGCCGCCACGCCGTCATCGAGACCGTGTTCGCCGACCTCATCGACGGACCCCTGGCCCATCTGCCCTCGGGGCACTTCGGCGCCAACAATGCCTGGATCCTGTGCGCCGCGATCGCCCACAACCTGCTGCGCGCCACCGGGGTCCTGGCCGGCGCCGTCCACGCCGTCGCGCGAGGATCAACGCTGCGGCGACGCATCGTTGCCATTCCCGCCCGCCTGGCCCGACCACAACGCCGAGCGATCCTGCACCTACCCGCCCACTGGCCCTGGTCAGCGCACTGGCTCAACCTGTGGCGCAACGTCATCGGCTACAGCCCACCAGCGGGCGCAACCATCTGACCACCGGCCGAAAGGCCCGACCGGAGCACACAGGAAAAGCTGGGCAGACCAGCAGCTACACGCTGCCCACCAGCCCCGACCCCGGCGCAACACCGCACCCAGGCCCGCTCACCGGGGTCTATCCACGGATCGAGGCTAAGTTCGCCGGCTACATCATTGAGCGGCAGCTTGGTTCAGGGGGGATGGGCGAGGTGTACCTCGTCCAGCACCCCCGCCTGCCACGACACGACGCGCTCAAGGTGCTCCGGTCGAGCATCTCCGCGGACCCCGATTACATCGAACGCTTCAACCGCGAAGCCGATTTGGCGTCCAAGCTGTGGCACCCCAATATCGTGCGTATCCACGACCGCGGCAAGTACCGCGGTCGGCTCTGGATCTCCATGGACTTAGTCGACGGAACTGATGCCGCCCAGCTGGTGCAGCAGCACCGAAATGGATTGCCCACTCAACAGGCGCTCGACATCGTCAAGGACGTGGCCGCTGCCTTGGACTACGCCCACAGCATGGGCCTGTTGCACCGCGACGTGAAGCCCGCCAACATTCTGCTGTCCGACGCCGGCGAGCGCCGCGCCCTGCTGGCGGACTTCGGGGTGGCCCGCGATGTAGCCGACGGCGACGCGGGTGCGCTGACCGCCACCAACATGACCGTCGGTACGGCGGCCTATGCGGCCCCGGAACAGTTGATGGGGCTCGAACTGGACGGACGGGCGGACCAGTACTCGCTGGCTGCGACGGCGTATCACCTGCTGACCGGCGACCACGTGTTCGCTCACACCAACCCTGCGGTGGTCATCGGCAAGCATCTGAATGCACCGCCCCCGGCTCTCGGCGAGACGCGTGCTGACCTTGCGCACCTCGAATCGGCGATCGCGCGCGCATTGGCGAAAGACCCCGAGGAACGGTTTGAAACGTGCGGCGACTTTGTGCACGCCCTTGAAGATTCGACGACGTCTCCGGCCGCGGCGACAAGACTGTCTTCGTTGAACGACGTCGACACGCTGATCGCTCCGGTGGCGGCTCCCGGCTCACCGGCCTTCTCCGCACCTACGCGCCTGGTCTCGGAGTCCGGCAGGGCGGAGGCGTCCCCGCCACGAACCGGGCGCCGGTTGCTGGGGATCGGGGCGGCCGCAGCGGTGTTATTGGTAGCGGTCGGCGCGGTGACTTACCTTGCGGTCAAGCCGGAAGCCCAGAAGGCGGACGCGGAGGCTTTCAGTCTGGCGGGGACGGTCCGACTTGCCTCGGATGTCGCCAAGGACCCGGACCTGCCCGCCGGATATAGGTGCGCCGGCGCAAAGGATTTCGGAGATATCGGTCCCGACACGCCAATCCTGGTCGAGGACGAGTCGGGAGAGCTGCTGGCGAAGGGTTCGATCGAGGGCAGCAGCAGTACCAGCAATGAATGCCTGCTGAAGTTCCGTGTCGACGATGTGCCCGGCGGGGCGCGCTTCTACCGGGTCCAGGCCGGCAAGCACCAGATGAGCTACACGGAGGCGGAGGCAAAGGCCGGCGTCGAGTTGCTGCTGGGAACACCGGGCCGTGCAGAGCCGACGGCGTCGGCGGCCCCGCCGAAGTCGCCACCGACGAAAACCGTCACTGTGACGCCCGTCCCTGATGTCGAACAGCAGAGTCTCGCGCGCCTGCGTGCGATCGCCAACGAGGACCGGGCGTCGGTGTCCGTCGTTCTCGCGGACCGTTGGATTCCCCAGATCAGTTCCAAGCGTGTGGGTTTGGTGGCGAAGGGGATCACCTGGGACAACGAGGCGATCCTCGACGAACACCTACGGCTGCGCAGCATCTATCCGGACGTGAAGCTGTTGTGGTCGGGGCACTGGTCGACCTATGACGGCCCCAATTTCTGGATAACCGTGGTCGGGCTGTGGTCGAACAACCCCTACGAGGTGCTCGGCTGGTGTACGGAACAGGGATTCGATCGTGACAACTGCATCGCCAAGATCGTCAGCACCACCCATCCCATCGCTGGGAGTACCAAGTTGAATCCTTGAGGGTGGTCTGGACCCGTGGTGGCTCAGGCTTCGGAGCCCGAGAGCGCTGCGGCCCGACGCTCCGAGGCAGTCGATGAGGACTTCGTTGGACCAACTTCTATTGCCGACGACCCCGCATCGCACTTCTGCCGTGTGACCTTCAGCTGGCCTCCTTGAACTCGTCGAAGCGTTCAGCGAGAAGGTCTTTTGACGGACGGTCCGCACGTCGATTCGGCAGGGTGAGTGACCGGCCATCCATTTCCTGAAGGCCGTGTCGAAGCATTGGCCCGTCGATCTCCTCCATGATCGAGCTGTTGATCCGCACCTGGTAGTCCGGGGAAATGCCGAGAAGATTCGCGTCGTAGGCAGCGTGGTGAATTTTGCACAGGCTGAGCCCGTTCTCGATAACGGGTAGTCCGTGGGGTTTGTGGTCGCCGATAATGTGCGCAGCGTCAAGTAACTTGCCGTGCTTCAGGGCGCACACTGTGCAGCGCTCTTGATATGCGAGCAGAATGCGGCCGCGAAACTCGGGTTGGTGCAACCGTTGCTTGACTATCCGTTGGGCGTACTTGCGCTCATCGGGTGTCAGATGGAGCGGATCAGAGAAGAAGCGCAGGCTCTCGTCCAGCGCCAGAATGAAGCGACGGTTGGCTATATCGTCGGCAACGACGTACACCGGAAAGACTGGGACAAATACTCCGGGGCGCACCGTGCGCAACAAGATGATTGGCAGTCCCAGTTCGTAGGCCCTCCGCATTTTGCGGTTGTCTCCGTCGATGCTGCCGGCGCGGTAGTCATAAGCAAATAGTGAGTCACCGACATTGGTGTCTTCGTACGGTCCTTGAGGGTTCGATACGACCGACAGCGTCGCGCTCAAGTCCCGCGGATTCCAGATCCCTCGGCTTCGGTCGATAACGCGGCGGATTCCGCCGTCCACCGGGAGTGCTTCGAGTTGGGTACGGGTGACCACACCGTGGTCGGCAACAATCTCGGCGAGCTGATCGAAGATCATGCCGCGCAGTTGTAGCTCGAGCTCGCTGTCCATGCACGAAGTTTGCCATGTGGCGGAGGTGCTTACACGTAGCCAAGAACATTGGCGTTTCCAAGGCGGTTCTTCGGGCGCGTAATCCGATTCTGGCTGCAACAGCCGGACCTGACCCATCGATCGGGACCTGTGCACGCGAGGTCGCTTGGTCTTTCTGCGCTGAGGGCGTCGAGGTACTTGCGACGGGCTGGGATCACGTATCGGATGCCGCCGCGGGATCGGGGACATCGCCAGTGTGTGGGGTAGGACGCGGACGCGGAGGCGGCTGGCTGCGGCGTCCGCGTTGAGGCCGATGTTAAGCCGTCTGGCCGGTATTGGGTCGTGATCGCCCACCGAACGTACGACGCGTTCGATCCTCGCGGACCCTGATCAGGCTAGTCGGGCTGGCGGCCCATGGCGGCCGCCAGGCAACCTTGACCTGCACAAACTGTTTAGTTCGTCAATATTTGCTGCAATACGCTGGGGTATCCGGCTCGAGTGTCGGTGACCTGTCTTACAGTGCATTCGAAGCACTAGGGGGAGGCGCCGTGGCGGACAACCGAACACTCTCGGATTGGATGAGTGACGAGGAACACCACTGGCGCGAGCGGTTGCAACCGGTCAACCTCGTGATCGAGGCCGACTTCTCTGAGGGCGAGGTCCGTGAGGCGCAGCGCAAATACGGCGCTGCGGTGCGGCACCTCTCGAAGCAGGACATTGCCTACCCCAAGATCATCAAGCGATACCCGGCGCTGACCCTCCTGACGCTTGTCGGGCATGCGTCCCTCGCCTACGATCACGGCGCCTACTGGGAAAGTTTCTGGGACGAGCTCGGTATCGAACGCAACGCCGATTTTGAGAACGACATCCGCAGAAGCATCATCGGCATTCTCGACAAGTTCTCGCTGGCGCGATTCCCCGATATCGAACGGGACAGCAACCGCAAGTACGTGATGATGCTTGCGCTGCACGCCGGCATCCCCATTCATTCACTGCGTGGTCTGCTAGTCGTGATCAACGAACACATAACCCAGGGGCGGCCCGCCACCGGCGCGGCAGTCACGGAATGGCTGCAGGAACCCGGCAAAGAGTACCGGGAATCCACGTTGGACGTGCCGGTTCGGAATTTCCTGGTAAACGGCGCAGAGTTCGCAGTCGACATCCTGGACCGCATTATTGAGTTCATCCAGGAAGCGACGGACGACCCAACCGTTTTCGACCGTGAGCTGAATGCGTCCACCACGGGGCTGCCTAGCGTGCTGCTCGACGAGTTGGTTCTACAACTCAAGGATGCGCCGCTGCAGATTCAACGCAAGCGCCGCACTGGCGCTGTTTTGTCTGAGCCGACGGTTACCTATCTGATCGATGACGACGAAATCGTGCTGGAAATGCCGACGCCGGCCGGCGGTTCTGATCTGCCGTGGCGGGTGTCGCTCGATGGCGAGGTCCGTGAAGTTCACGCGGCGCGTCGGTGGGGTGCGGGCCATCAATCTGCTGTCGCCCGAGCCGCAGTCCCTGCGCCGGTCCGCGAAGCCATAGTGTCGCACCCCGGCGTTGTGGCCCCATCATCGATTCCGCTGGTCGTGCAAGCAGATCCACTGCTCACCTTCGATGAGAAGGGCCGCTGGATTCCCCGTCGCGAAGCATTGAAGGACTGCGTCTGGACAGTATTCCCCGACGATCACCAGCTGGTTGACGCGCACACTACGAGGCCGATTGAGTATTCCGATACCGGGTGTCCGGCAGGCTGGCACCGGTGGCGTAGCGCGTTCATCGAGCTCGGGGATATCGATGCACTACAGCTGTGGCGGGACGACGCGCCCGTGGGGACGCCACGACGGGTCCGCAAGGACGCCCGGCCACGATTTTTGCTCGGCGATAGTGCAACCGGGGTGGTTACGCCGGAAGGTCGGGCCGTATACAGCTCGCGGCCCTGGGTAATGTTGCCGGCGACGCGGACCGACTCGTCCCCGAGATGGAAAGTCCAAGTGCGCCGGGTAGGCGACCCCGACTGGATCATCGAGGAGGAGTGGTATGGCGAGGACGAAGAAACCTGTGTCGACCCGTTTGATGACGCCGAGGAAGCGCAACTCGGATACTTCGAGATTCTGGTGACCGGTCCGATGGGATCGGATGCTCGATGCACGGTGTTCGTCGCCGAAGGGCTGCACGCCAGTTTCGAACCGTCGATTCGTGTACCGACTGCCGGAGGCATTACTCCGTGTATCGGAGTGGTTGAGAGCGAAGGAATTTCGATTGGATCCGGCGATCCGATCGCCTTCGGACACCGCGATCTTGAGCTCAAGCTCGATGTACGTAATGAGGACACGTCGGCCACGGTGCTACTGCGACCGCCCCACGTGGAGATCCGCAGCGGGGAAACCGGTGTCCCCAATGCCTGGCGGATGACGCCGGACGTGTGTGACCCCGAGGACTTCGCACAGGACCGACTTGTTGCCGTCCGCGCGCCAGGGATCAGCAGCGTTCAGTTCGGCTACCTGTCCGACATCGGCGACGTAATCCAGATCGACGCCAGCCCGCGGCGCCGGCAGGGCGACGTGTTTGAGACGCGCACCCAACAGTTCGCGGACACCGCACGGCACCACCCCACGGGACGAATAGCGGCGACGCTAAGCACCGACGATGGCCCGGTTGATGTCACAGTACTGTCCGCGCGGCCCCGCTTGCTGGCATCGGACGTGAGCCTGACCGAGGGCGCACTGGAGTTCAGTGATGTCGCTGCTGTTGATGATCTAGCGGTCTATGTCTGGAGCACGACGGCACCGTGGCGCCCCGCAGAAGCATTCCCTGTCAAGGAAGGACGGGCGGTACTGTCCGAGAGTTTCATCGACCGAGGCGAGCTGTGCTGCCAGCTCTTCGTCGATGATCCGTGGACGTTCATCGACCCGCCATCTGTTCCACACGCGTCGGCGTTCCGCGTAGACCAGCTGGGCTGGTGTGACGACGGCACACCAGCGCAAACTAAGCTCGCGCGTTATCTCGGCACGCAGTGCCGAGCACCCCAGGACGTGGGCGCCCAACCAGAGGTGTGGACGGCGCTGGCGAGGCTGCACGCTGACGGCAAGACCGACCGCTTCGCCGGCCTCATCGAGGTATTGGCCGACAATCCGAGACGAGCCTTGGAATGCCTCGGTGACAGCACCATCTCTGCTAGCGACAAGATGGCGATGCTGATTCGGAGCGAACTGGTCAACCACAACTTCAGTGCCGCAGAGACGCTCAACGAGCTGCATTCACACCCGTGGTTCGGATGTATGGTTGAACTCGCCGACCTGCCCTCGCTGTATCAACGCCGACTTGAGGTTTCGGCTGAACGCGCGGAAACGTTGGCCTACTTGAGCGACCGTGGCGGCGAGCCCCTGACCGAACTGTTGCGAACCGGCAAGACCGGGCGATTCCATGAGACGTGCTTCGACTCAGCGGTTCTAGAAATGAGTTTGGTACCCGGCGCCCTCATCGAATCGAAGCTGCGTGAGATTCAGCAGATACCGCGTGCGCAACTGCACCACGACAACCTCCGGGCCGGGCTTTACGAAGCGCTGTGCCGCCGTACGGAGTGGATGGCTTCCGGATGGTCGACCAACTTCGAGAAGCAAGCGTCGCTTGTACTGAACCCCATGCGGCGAGCATCCATGCTTGCCCACGAAACCATCATGGTGCGCATCGACAGACTGAAAGGGATCGATACCGCCGAGTACCCGTGGATGCTCATGTCGGTGCAATCACTTACCCTGTCGTTCCTGGCGAGGCTCGAAGCCCACGGACGAATTGAAGCCCGTTACTTGAACTCTGGCCTGCTACGGGATTGGTCGCGGATGGCGCAACTGTGCCCGACGATGGTGGCCAACGACCTGCTCATCGCGGAAGCTGCCGTGTTGTATGACCGGCGCGGCGACCTGATCGGAGAAGACGAGTGATCGACCGGCTTGACCCACTCGAAACCGCCAAGCAGATCGAGGGGAGCTACAAGCGTTACCTCAAAACGCTGCTGGCTCCGCGCAACGAAAAATTGGCCGCCGCATTCGACGCCGAGATCGATGCGAGCACTCTCCTAACCAAGGGGCCGATCCTGGAGATGACGCCGCCCTACGAGACAGGTGCGACGTGTCGGGAGCTCATCGGTGAAGGTGTTCTACATCCTGACTTCGCTGGAATCGACAGCGAAGCGTTCAGGATTGATCGGCCGCTGTATGTGCATCAGGAAGCCGCGGTCAGAAAGTTCACGGCGGGCCGAAACCTCGTGGTGAGCACGGGAACTGGCTCGGGAAAGACGGAAAGCTTCCTCATCCCGATCATCAACGCGTTGATCGAGGAGTCTGCCCGCGGAACTTTGGGCCCGGGGGTTCGGGCCCTACTGCTCTACCCGATGAACGCCCTGGCCAACGATCAGCTGAAGCGGCTACGTGCGGTTCTCGCAGCCCTTCCGGAGATCACGTTCGGCCGCTACACCGGCGAGACCACCGAACACGCCCGCGACGCGGAAGCTAAGTTTGCACAGGGGAATCCCGGTGAGCGGCGCTTACCGAATGAGCTGCTGAGCCGCGACGAGATGCGAAGCACTCCGCCGCATTTGCTGTTGACCAACTACGCGATGCTGGAGTATCTGCTGCTGCGACCGGACGACATGGACCTATTCGACGGCCCGCACGCCGGAACCTGGCAGTTCATCGTGATGGACGAAGCGCATGTCTACGACGGTGCGCAAGGTTCCGAAGTGGCGTTGCTGCTCCGCCGACTCAAACAACGGGTCGCGCCAGGCGCAAGCCTGCAGTGCATTGCGACATCCGCATCGCTCAACGGATCCGTGCGAAACGACCCTCGTGGTGAGGCCATGGAATTCGCCTCCAACCTGTTCGATGCGACATTCGAATACGTTGAGGGCGACCTGACCAAGCAGGACCTCATCGAACCGGTGCGAAAAAAGCACACACCGATGCCGACGTGGACGCTGACCGGCGAACAACTCCTGGGCCTGCGTGCCGGATCACTGCGCGCCGCCGAGGTCATCCCGTCGGGGATGAGTGCTGCGGAAGCACTGGCCAGCGAACGTTCCATGATCGATCTCAAGGATGCACTCGCAGCGGGACCGGTCGACGTCCATGACCTGCGGGAACGACTGTGGCCCAATGACGATGGCTCCGCAGAGAAACTGGACGCGCTGGTGGAGCTGGGCAGCGGCGTCCAGGACGATGGTGGCCACCCTGTCCTATCGGCCCGCTACCACCTGTTCGTGCGGGCGACCGAGGGCGCCTACGTGAGCTTTAATGACGATGGCCCGCACATCTTCCTGGGGCGCCACGAGGTAGACCCGCAGACTGGGCGCGCGGTCTTCGAGTTCGGTACCTGCACGCGGTGCGGGGCTGTTCACCTGGCGGGCGATGTCGAAGACCGAGACCGGCGCGAGTACTTCGTCCCGTCCAAGGCAGCCGATCGATCAGTGAACTGGCTGGTGCTCGCCGACGAGCAGGGCGATATCATCCGCGACGAGGACGAGCTGACCCTCGCCGAAGTGGACAAGGTCAAGTCCGATCCCACCACGCGGCGACTGTGCATCGGCTGCGGTGTGCTTGCTGATGCGGCGGCAACTGCATGTCCAAGCACGAATTGCGGTGGGGGCCAGATGCTGCTGGTTCGTGAACATCCTCGCGCCACCCGGGTAATGAGCCGCTGCACGGAATGCGGCACGCAATCGCGTCAAGGTGTTCGACGGCTCCGCACCGACGTCAACGCCGCCCCTGCCGTCGTCACCACTGCGCTATATCAGCAGCTGCCCGAGGCCGCAGATGAGTCCGCCGACCAAGTTGGAGGTGGGCGAAAACTGCTGATGTTCTCCGACTCCCGCCAAGCAGCAGCGTTCGCGGCCCCTTACCTGGATCGTACGTACACCCGGATGTTGGAGCGTCGCTACATCACCCAAGCGCTTCGTGATCCCGCTGCCACTGGTGATCTCACGGTCAGAGACCTGGCAGTGCTGACCCAGGAGAAGGCCAATGCGGCAGGACACTTCCCACGCGCCATGGGCAAGATCGAGATCAACCAAGCGGTGAACCAGTGGATCTCGGGCGAGCTCATGACGCTCGAGACACGGCAGTCGCTGGAAGGTCTCGGACTGATGCGTGTGGCTCTCAGACCCACGACGCCTATTCCGATGCGAGGGTTTACCTCGTTGGGCCTGACAGAAGATGAGTCCTGGGCGTTGCTTAACGAGCTCGCCAAGACTGTCCGCCTCCAGGGAGCCGTGACGGTACTTGACCGGGTTGACGTGAAGGATGAGCGATTCGCGCCGCGGAACACGCGCGTGCGGATGAAGTCGGTCGGGTCGGACCGTGCCAAGCAGATCATTAGCTGGAGTCCCAGCGGTGCGAGCGCCACGAACAGTCGCATAACGTTCCTGCGTAAGGTCCTCGCGGACCTGTCCATCGACACGCCGGCCGAACGCATACTCGAAGGGTGCTGGAAGCTGCTGGAGTCAAGCGGATTGCTGGCATCTGAGACCGAGCGAGGAGCGAGTGGGTACGTCTATCAGCTCGATCATAACCAGCTGAGCGTGTCCAACGGTGCCGATTGCCAGTGGTACCAGTGCGACGACTGCCGGTTGCTCACCGCATTCTCCGTCCGCGACATCTGTCCCAACAGTCGCTGCACCGGAAGGCTCAAGCCATTCGCAATACCGAATCCAGCCGAGGACACCAACCACTACCGGACCGTCTATCAGACCATGAACACGGCGCCGCTGACCGCTCGCGAACATACCGCTCAATGGACTGCGGACGAAGCGGCTGAGATTCAGCGCGAGTTCATCAGCGGTGCGGTCAACGTGCTGTCCTGCTCGACGACATTCGAACTCGGCGTTGACGTCGGCGATTTGCAATCGGTGGTGATGCGCAACATGCCGCCAAAGACCGCCAACTATGTCCAGCGCGCTGGACGTGCCGGCCGTCGGGCGGCCTCTGCCGCGCTCGTTGTGACCTACGCTAAGCGGTCTGCCCACGATCTCGCGCAGTATCAAGAGCCGACCAAGATGATCGCTGGCAACATGCGCATTCCGTGGGTACCGATCGACAATGCCCGGATCGCGCGTCGTCACGCGCACTCCGTTGCACTGGCGGCCTACTTTCGGCATTGCTACGACACGCGCAACGAGAAGTGGAAGACCGCGGGCCTGTTTTTCTCCCCATCCGAAACTGGCGGACCATCGCCGGCTGAGGGTGTTCGCGACTACCTGTCGCCGGTTCCCACATCAGTTCACGATGCGCTGACCGAGGCGCTTCCATCGAGTGTGCAGGCAGAAATCGGCGTTCATGATGGCAGCTGGGTCGGCCCGCTGGTTGATCTTCTCGGTCGGGTCCAGGAAGAGCTGATCCAGGACGTCAACGAGATTGAATCCCGTATTGAAGCTTCGTCCAAAGAGCGCAAATTTCGATTGAGTGATCAGCTTGTTCAGACGAAACGAACAATCACCGGTCGAGAACTTCTTGGCTTTCTCGCCAATCGAAACATACTGCCCAAGTACGGATTTCCAGTGGACACTGTCGAACTCAGCACCATCAATGCGGCAGATCCGGTTGGTCGGCGCCTAGAGCTCGACCGCGACTTGTCGCTGGCGATCTACGACTACGCGCCAGGTAACCAAGTCGTGGCTGGTGGCAAAGTGTGGACATCTGCGGGCCTGAGGAAGCGTCCGGACAAGGAGCTGGTCCGCCACAAGTACCGAATATGCAACACGTGCCGTCGATTTGAGCGTGGTAATGATCTCGACGCGGCTGCACCTTGCCCTAGCTGCGGAGCCTCGTTCAAACCGGTAAGAACACTGATCATTCCCGAGTTCGGCTTCATCGCCGCCAACGACGCGAGAGACGTGGGGAGTGCACCGCCGGAACGCCGTTGGCACGGTGGCAGCTACGTCGAGACGCATGGAGACGAGATCGGTATATTCCCCTGGTCTGGGCACAACGGAATGAAGGTGAGCGCGCGGGCGGGCGTGCGAGCCTGGCTGGCCGTCGTGTCCGATGGTTCCGGCGAAGGTTTCCAGCTGTGCCAGTGGTGTGGGTGGGCGACAGCGGCTGAACGGGGAAGCCGGCGTCGTAAACACGAAAAGCCCGCCAATGGGCGTGACTGTGACGGTCCGCTAGAAACGATCTCGCTCGGTCACCGGTACCAGTCCGACATCGCGGAGTTCACCTTCGACGGGGTGCCGTACGTCAAAGATCAAGAGGAAAACTGGTTGTCGGCACTGTATGCGATCCTCGAAGGTGCCTCCTACGCACTGGAAATCACCCGTGACGACATCGATGGGGCATTGTCATGGAGTGCCGACCACCGGCGCAGCATCGTCTTGTTTGACACAGTGCCGGGTGGGGCGGGGGCAGCGAAGCGAATCGCTGAGAAAATCGGGCTGGTGTTGGAATCGGCCGTCAAGCGAGTGACTGACTGTGACTGCGGTGTGGAGACGTCGTGTTACGGGTGCCTGCGGTCGTACCGGAATGGGCGCTTCCACGACCAGCTATCGCGTGGTGCCGCGCTGCAGCTACTCGCCCCTTCCAGTCCGCAAGCAAACTCGGTGCCGGACCTTCTGCCAGCGGGCTGGGCGCGGCTGCACGATGCCGCCCTCGGGTTAGAACGCGAAATGCTCGTCGCGCTTGCCGAGACCGGTGCCGCGCAACCTGAGCTCGGGTTTGAGAGCTCCGGCGGAATTCCCATCGCGGTTTCATGGCCGGAAAGGTCCATCGCGGTGAACTACGGCCTCGATCCCGCCGATGTAGAGGACCTCAAGGCGGAGGGGTGGAGAGTACTTCCGCTGGCCGAACTGCTACAAGACGGTGGCCCAGTGTCAGCGCAGCAGACGATTTCCTAGGTACCGGAGATAGATCTACATGCGCTGACTAATGTCGTGGAGAGCGATCAACACGGAGGTAGTCCAAACGGCGAATCGGTGGGTAAGCGGTGCCTAGGTACAAGTTTCGGTGGTCAAATCTGCCCGGCGAACTCCTCGACGATCTGTGCCAACGCCTGTTCGTCGACTATGACGGATTTGACCTCGCCGAAGTGTTGCATGACGCCTACGGTGCGCGCCCGAAGGAGAACTTCGTCGCAGAGGCATGGGACACGCTTCGCGAGGGTTGGCTGCGTCACGACACAGAATCACGTGGCCGCGTCGTCGCGGAACTGCGGGCCGCTCGCCGCGAGGACGGGCAGATCACCAACCGCAGAGCCCAGATGGAGTATCTGCGCGAACTCAGCAATGCCAAAACTCTGCGTGCCGTCGTCCTGCAGACATTCATCGGCCGCGGTGAAGTCGAACCCGAACGACCCGAGACGGAAGCCGCACGGCCCGCCGACCCAAAGCCCAAGCGGACCACCAGCCCCAAGACCCCAGCACCACCGCCCGGAGAAGATGTGACCACAGCCGTAGAAGCCAACCCCACCGAGCTCAACGTCGCCCCTGGCTCGATCGTCGTCATCCGCGACGAGGAATGGCTGGTCACCTCGGCCGAACAGGGCGCCGACGGCTGGCTCGTCCGGGTGCGTGGACTCTCCGAGTTGGTGGCCGAGACCACTGCTGCCTTCTACTCCAGCCTGGACAAGATCGAGGTCCAAGATCCGAGCAAGGCCAAAGTCGTCCCTGACGGTTCGTCGGGCTATCGCGACTCGCGCCTGTGGCTGGAAGCACTCATCAGGAAGACGCCCGTCCCGTACGGCGACCAAGCCCTCACCGTCTCGACGCATATGCTCGCCGATGCGCTGGCCTACCAACAAGCGGCGGTGACGAAGGCGCTGGACCCGCAGCACATCCGCCCGCGCATCCTGCTCGCCGACGCCGTCGGCCTGGGCAAGACGCTCGAGATCGGCATGATCCTGTCCGAGCTCGTACGCCGGGGCCGCGGTGAACGCATCCTGATCGTCACACCCAAGCACGTCCTGGAGCAGATGCAGCACGAATTGTGGTGCCGCTTCGCGCTGCCGTTCGTCCGCCTCGACTCGACGGGCATCCAGAAGGTCCGTCAGAAGCTGCCGGCCACCCGCAACCCGTTCACCTACTTCAAGCGGGCCATCATCTCCATCGACACGCTCAAGAGTCCCCGCTACAAGGCTCACCTGGAGCGTCAGCAGTGGGACGCCGTGGTCATCGACGAGTCCCACAACCTCACCAACACGGGAACCTTGAACAACGAGTTGGCCCGCGTCCTGGCGCCGAACACCGAGGCGTTGATCCTGGCCTCGGCCACCCCGCACAACGGTAGGGAGGAGTCCTTCGCCGAACTTCTGCGACTGCTGGACCCCACCGTGGTGCGCGCCGACGGCACCTTCACCAAGGAGGACGTCGATTCGCTCCTCATCCGTCGACACCGGCACAGCCCGGACGTGGCCGCCGAGGTGGGCAGCGACTGGGCCGAGCGTGCGGAGCCGGTGCACCTGCTGGTCAAGCCGTCTCCTGCGGAGGACGCGGTGGCCTCCGAGCTGTCGCAGACCTGGCTGCATCCCGCCTCGGGCAGCTCACCCTATTCCGGGGACACCAAGGCGTTGTTCCCGTGGACATTGGCCAAGGCGTTCCTGTCCTCGCCGGCCGCGCTCGCCGAGTCGATCAAGCAGCGTCGCGCCAAGCTGGACGAGAAGGTGCCGGCGCAGCGAGCTGAGATCAAGGCCCTCGACACACTCGCCGAGCTCAACGAGGCGGCGCTGACCGAGCGGGCCGGCAAGTTCGCCGCATTGGTCAAGAGGCTCAAGCAGATCGGTGTCGGCAAGGGATCCGAGATGCGGGCGGTGGTGTTCGCCGAACGCATCGCCACGCTGACCTGGCTACGCAAGAACCTGCCTTCGGCACTCGGTCTGAAGGACGAGAACATCGCCATGCTGCACGGCGGACTCTCCGACGTCGAGCAACAGGAGATCGTCGACAACTTCAAGCTGGAAACCTCACCCATCCGGGTGCTCGTGACCGGCGACGTCGCCTCCGAAGGGGTGAACCTGCACGCGCAGTGCCACCACCTGATCCACTACGACATCCCGTGGAGCCTCATCCGCATCGAGCAGCGCAACGGCCGCATCGACCGCTACGGGCAGAAGCACCCGCCGGTGATTTCTTCGCTGATCCTCGAACCCTCCGACCCCGAGTTCTCCGGCGACCTGCGGGTGCTGTCGCGGCTGCTGGAACGGGAGAACCAAGCCCACGAAACGCTCGGCGACGTGGCCTCCCTGATGGGCAAGCACAGCGTCACCGAGGAAGAGAACGCGATCCGCGATGTGCTCGCCAAGGGCGCCGAACTCGACGACGCGGTCCGCACCGCGGACGAGGTCGCTGCCGGTGACGACCTGGACGCGTTCTTCGCCGAGTTCGACGCGGCCGAGGCGACCGCGACGCCGCTGCCGGCCTCACCCCGCCAAAGCCTCTATCCCGACGACCTGACCTTCCTGGACGAGGCACTGCACGCCGCCTTCCACGACAAACCGCACGCCAAACCGGAACAGGGCGGCATCGGCTGGACCGTCAGCGCCCCGCACGGCATCGCCGAGCTGTCCCCGCCCCGCGACCTTCGACAACGGCTGGGACAGCTGCCGCAGAACTACCTGCATCACGGCCGAGTGTTGGAGCGCCTCAAGCTCGCCACCAACCCGACCGTGGGCACCGCCCAACTGCGCATCGCGCGAGAAGGCAAGGGCGTCAACAACACCACCTGGCCGGAGGCGCACTTCCTCGGCCCGCTGCACCCCGTGCTGGACTGGGCCAGCGACCGCGCATTGACGGCGCTGGGCCGCAACCAGGTGTTCGCGATCCGCGGTGACGTGGAGGCCCCCACCGTTTTGCTCATGGGGACACTGAGCAACAAACGAGGACAACTGATCTCACGGGTGTTCTCCACCGCCGAGTTCCCGAACCCGGCCAACCCCGGTTTCTGCATGGTGGAAGCTCTCGAGGACATCAGTTTTCTCACCACACAGACCGGTCTCCAACCCGGCGCCTCCAACCCGGGACCCATCGCCGACGCCGATCGCTACCAGGCGCTGATCCCCGTCGCGGTCGAGCACGCCAGCCGCGAGATGCGTCGGATCCTCGACGTGCAGGAACAGGTCACCACCGAACGCCTGGCGCAGTGGCGTCAACGGGCCCAGCGCTGGCACGCCGACGCGCAACAACTCGAGCTCTTCGGAGCCCAGCGCTCAAAGGTGGGCAAGCTCGGGCAGCGCATCAACGAGGAACAGCGCCTCGCCGACCTGTTGGCCCCGACCCAACAGCTGGTCCGCCCGCTGCTGGTCATCGTGCCCACCGCCACCGCCGTCGCTGGAAAGGAACTCTGAGCCATGCCGTCCTACGATTCCATCGTCGTCGGCGAGGACTGGATCAGCGAGCACTACTTCACCACCGACTCGCCTCGGGAATCCTTCCAGGGAAAGGTGCTCGAACTACGTAAGCAGTGGGACGCCGAAGCCGCCGAGGGCCGGGACACGGTGCGACGACGGCTGGTCGGCGCGGCTGGTGACCTGCAGACCGCCTTGTCGGCGCTGGCGGAGAATCCGGACGGGGTGCCCGCGGCGCATGCCCTGATCCGGACCGTTCTCGGCATCCCCGAGACGCTGACCGACTACACCGGCGAGCGTGCCGGTACCGAGCTGCGACTGCCCAACGCCCGGCCGGCCGGTGTGACGAGCACCTTGTTCATACAGGCCCGCCCGGTCGAATCGGTCGACGACCTGCTCGACCCCGAAACCGGGCTGCTGATCGACGCGGGGGAGGAGGACGGCAAGCCCATCGAGTCGGTGACCAAGGCGGTGTCGGCCGCGTTCCGTTCCGATGAGCCCCCCGCATTCATCGTGGTGCAAGCCGGGCAATGGGTGCTGCTCGCCGAGGCGCAGCGGTGGGCCGAAGGTCGATACCTCGCTCTCGATCTGTTGGTGGTCACCGAACGCCGCGACGACAAACGCGGTGGCGAACTCGACCGGGCCGCCGCGATCCTCGGACGCCAGGCCTTGCTGCCCGATGCCGACGGAAACATCTGGTGGACGACTGTTCTCGAAGACTCGGTCAAACACACCGTCGGGGTGTCCAAGGATCTGCGCGAAGGCATCCGGCTGTCCATCGAGATCATCGCCAACGACGTGGTGCGCCGCCGCGCCGACCGCGGCCTGCCATTGGCGGCGATCGACGCCAACGAACTCGCCAAACATTCGCTGCGATTCCTCTACCGCATTCTGTTCCTGCTCTACGCCGAAGCATCCCCGGAGATGCGGGTGCTGCCGTCCGGCGCCCCCGAATACGGTGAGGGCTACGGGCTGGACCGGCTGCGCGAGCTGACCCTGACCGAATTGGTGTCACCCACCGCCAAATCCGGTACGCACCTGTACGAGTCGCTGGCCACGCTGTTTCACCTCGTCGACCGCGGGCACCATCCCCGCACGCCGGTCGCCGGCGACGGGACCGATGATCCGGCGCCCGGCCTGGAGTTCAACGCGCTGCGCGCCGACCTGTTCGCACCGGCAGCCACCGCGCTCATCGACCAGGTCGGGCTCAGTAACGAGGCGACACAACAGGTACTGCAACACCTGCTTCTCTCCAAAGAGTCCAAGGGACGCAAGGGCGCCGACCGCGGGTTCATCTCCTACGCCGAGCTCGGCATCAACCAGCTCGGCGCGGTGTATGAGGGCCTGATGTCTTACACCGGCTTCTTCGCCGAGGAAGACCTCTACGAGGTCGCTAAGAACGGCGACCCGGAGAAGGGTTCGTGGGTGGTGCCGGTGACCCGCGCCGATCACCTCTCGGAGTCCGATTTTGTGACGGTCGAGGACGAGGCGACCGGTGAACGGGTCCCGGTGGTCCACCGGCAGAGCACCTTCGTGTTCCGGCTCGCCGGGCGGGAACGTCAGCAGTCGGCTTCGTACTACACACCCGAGGTGCTGACGAAGTTCGTTGTTTCCCAGGCTCTCGAAGAACTGCTCGACCAGAACGGCAAGCGCACGACGCCGGAAGAGATCCTCCAGCTCACCATCTGCGAGCCCGCGCTGGGGTCGGGGGCGTTCGCGATCGAGGCGGTCCGCCAGTTGGCCGCCGAATACCTCAAACGCCAGCAGGAAGATCGCGGTGAGGTCATCGACGCCGACCAGTACCAGGTCGAGCTGCAGAAGGTGAAGGCCTACCTAGCGCTGCACCAGGTTTACGGAGTGGACCTGAATGCCACGGCGGTGGAGCTGGCCGAGATCTCGCTGTGGCTGGACACCATGGTCGCCGGCCTGCAGGCGCCGTGGTTCGGGCTGCACCTGCGGCGGGGCAACTCGCTGATCGGGGCGCGGCGCGCGGTCTACGCACCCACGTCGCTGGCCAAGAAGGCGTGGCTGAAGGAAGTGCCCAAGGACGTGCCGCTCGGAGACGAGATCGGTGCGGGCATTCACCACTTCCTACTGCCGTCCGAAGGCTGGGGCGCGGTCATCGACACCGCCGAAGCCAAGACTTATGCCCCGGACAAGCGTGAAGAACTGCGGCTGTGGCGCAACGGGATTCGATCCAGTCCGAGTGCGGCGATCAAGAAGCGCCTGGCCGCGCTCACCCAGCGCGTGGAGACCTTGTGGGGGCTGACGCTGCGGCGGCTCGCCATCGCAGAATCGGAGATCCGACGGGACATTGAGGTCTGGGGATTGGACTCCCACGACAGATCTGGCGCCGCGGTGACCCGCGAGCAGATCGAAACGGTTCTCCACGACGAAAACGGCGCTTACCGGCGGCTACGTCGGGTGATGGACGCCTGGTGTGCTCTGTGGTCCTGGCCGCTGACCACCGATATCGAGCCACCCGACTGGGATCAGTGGGTCGGCGGTCTCGAAGCGATCCTCGGCGTACCGCCGAAGGCCGGCAAGTTCGAAAAGTACGGGCAGATCAGCCTCGCCGGCGACCTGTCCTGGCAAGACCTCGACCTGGCGGAGGATAACGATCGCACCTTCGCGCAAGCACTCCCAATCGACCAGGCGCTGGAAGGGTTTTCGTGGCTGAAGGCTGCTGCTGACATAACCGGGGCGCAGGGGTTCTTTCACTGGGAGCTGGACTTTGCGCCGGTGTTCGCTCGCGGCGGCTTCGATCTGCAGGTAGGCAATCCGCCCTGGGTGCGGCCCGATTGGGACGAGGCCGGGGTGCTTGCAGAGTTCGACCCGTGGTGGCGTCTGGCCGATAATCCGGCCGAGGAGATGAAGCGGCAGAAGCGGGAGGACATCCTCGCGGAGCTCGCGGCGCTCGGCTGGTTCTTGGACGAACGTGCAGAACAGGCCGGGGTGAGCGAACATCTTGGATCATCGGTGGACCGACCTGTGCTGACCGGACTCCGGACGGACCTCTATCGCTGTTTCATGGAACGTGTTTGGCGATCGATGGGGGGAAGCGGGACCTCTGGATTGATTCATCCGGAAAGTCATTTCACTGAGTTGCGTGCTCGTGAGCTTCGGCGGCAAACATACCGACGTCTGCGCCGTCACTGGCAATTCCGAAATGAGCTGTCGCTCTTCGAAATCTCCCACACTCGTGAGTACGGCGTGCATATCTATGGCGATGAATCAGAGGTGCGGTTCTTGCAGGCCTCGTCCTTGTATCACCCGGATACTGTGACTCGATCCCTTGTGCACAACGGATCCGGTGCGGCACCTGGTGTGAAGGATAATGACGGTCAGTGGGATTTGCGGCCTCACGCCGAAAGAGTCATTGAGGTGACTGAGACTCAGCTGTCTACATGGTCTGTTTTGGTTGAGGAACCCGGCATCCCGGCGGGCGAAGCACGCATGCTTTACCCGGTGAATCGTGCAAGCGCTGACGTACTCGACAAGATTGCAGCCGCCCCTCGGCTCGGCGAGATCCATTTCGATTGGACGCTGGGTTGGGATGAAGCCGCGGCGAAGAAGCGAGGCTTCATCAAGCGGGAACCAGAAACTCCAAACCAGTGGGAGAAGAGCGTCTTGCAGGGACCTCATCTCTCGGTGTCGGCGCCGCTCTTTCAGGAGCCCGATCGAACCACTGGCCGTGCTCATATGTACGTGCCCATCGATCTCGAAGAAATTGACGTGGATTTCATCCCCCGAACAAACTACCAGTTCGCGACCAGCGATGAAAAATACTTCGCTGCTTACCCGAAATGGAACGAGCGATCGAGCACTGATTATTTTCGGGTTGCTTGGCGGGAAATGTGCGATGTGACGATGGTTCGGACTCTTCATGCTGCACTTTTGCCCCCGGGACCGTCGCACGTCGGAGGTATTATGACCCTGTCCACGGCTCGCGTCGCCGACACTGCTAGATGCACCGCATTCGCCTCGGCATTGGTGTCAGATTTTTTGATCAAAGTCATGGGGAACGGTCATATTAAGGCGAATGCTATAAGCAGAATTCCCCATATTCCCAACATCCAATGGGCGGCAAGCTTTTATTACGCACCCTCCGTCTGAACTGCATGGTGCGGCCCTACGCTTCCCTGTGGGAGGACCTGTATGACAAAGGTTGGCAACAAGATTCTTGGGTGCCTCACATCGGTGCGGAATACACCGACCGCGAACCGCTGGGCGCGATCGGACCGAAGTGGGAGTGGTTGACACCGCTTCGGCGCGCTGCCGATCGCCGTCAGGCGTTGGTCGAAATCGACGCGATTGTGGCGATCATGCTTGGCATCACCGCCGATGAGCTGCTGACGATCTATCGCACCCAGTTCCCGGTGTTGCAGAAGTACGAGCGTGACGCGCTCTACGACGCGAACGGCCGTCAGCTTCCGGGCAAGCTGGCATCGGAGTACCGCAAGAAGGGAATGTTAAAGCCTGACGACCTCATCGTCGATGGCGTCACTTATGTCGAGCCCTTCGTCGGGGTTGAACGCGAGCGGGACATGGAGCTGGCACACAAGCACTTCAGCGACATCGCAAGCGCAGGAGCGTGATTGATGCGCGGTGTAGATGCAGCCACGTTTGACGTACTGGTCGAGGCCGTCGTCGCGCTCGATCCTCAACCGCGAGAGCGGCGTTGGGCCAGCCTCAGTCTGTGTATCGCAGATGCCGTGTGGAGCATCGGAGCGCATTACGACAACGTCGTCGTGCCGTTGGTGCGCAGACTCGCCACGAAGTTCGGCGTCGAGCGACCCACGATTCCGATGAGCGAGCCGCTCGGCGCCGACCCATTGCCGCTCGCCGAAATGGCGGAACTGAGCGTCGAGGAGTTGATTTCGCTCACCAACCGGCAGAACACATCGACCCGAGGCGGGATCCGGAAGGCCGATGCCGTGCTTCGACACATCCACGCTTTTCGATCCCATGGTGTGGGGGATCTGGGTGATGCCATCGCGCTGTTCGGCGACGACGAGCGATTCGCCGCCGTGAACGCGGACTTGCGGAAGATCCCCGGCGAGGGAGCCCACGCAGTGCGGCGGGATTACCTGTGGATGCTCATCGGTCAGGACGATCTCATCAAGCCCGACCGAATGGTGCTGCGCTGGTTCCGACATCACGGAGTGACTGTCGATCCCGTCGATGCGCGTGACCTCATTGCTGCACTCGTTCCAGCCGTCAGCACCGGGCTGAAACGCCCCGTTACGGCCTGGGAGATAGACCATGCACTGTGGCACGCCGGGCGGGGGATGTAACCAGTGGGCGCACTCCTCCCGACTCTCCAGGCAACACACCTACGTGAGGGCTTGACCGACTACCTGGCAACGACATTCGCGCTGACCGACCCCGACGCACAGGCAGCGCTCACCGACTTCATCGGTGATCCCGACAACGGCATGTTCAAGGGGCCGTATGTGCGATTGCGGCTGCCGTTCGCCCCGGCCGGCGACGGTTGGCGTGACCATCTGGATTGGTGGCCGCCCGATTTCACCCCGTATGGGCATCAGGCGCGGGCATTCGAGCGGCTTTCCACCCAGCACCAAGGCCGGCCGCAGCCGACCTTGGTGACCACCGGCACTGGCTCTGGCAAGACTGAGGCATTCCTGTATCCGATCCTCGATCACGTGCTGCGGGCCAAGAAGTCCGGCGTCACCGGCATGAAAGCGCTGATCCTCTACCCGATGAACGCGCTCGCCAACGACCAGGCCGAGCGGCTCGCCAAACTGATCTCCGGCGACCCGGCCCTGGCAGGGGTCACCGCCGGCCTTTACACGGGGGAGCAGGGTGGTGGCGGGCGCACCCGGGTCTCCGCCGACGGGCTGCTCACCGACCGTGACCTCATGCACGACTCGCCGCCCGACATCCTGCTCACCAACTACAAGATGCTCGACCACATGCTGCTGCACCCCGGTCGCGCCGAAATCTGGCGGTTGTCCGCTGAATCGCTGCAGTATCTGGTGCTCGACGAATTTCACACCTACGACGGCGCGCAGGGCACCGACGTCGCGATGCTGCTGCGTCGGCTCGGCCTGACGCTCAAGGCGCACTTGACCGGCACGTCGCGCGTCACCGACGACGACCGGGTCCGCCCGCTCGGCAAGGTCACCCCCGTCGCGACGTCGGCCACCCTGGGATCGCGCGCGGCTCCGGCCGCCATGCTCGACTTCGCGCACACGGTCTTCGGGGAACCGTTCGCCCGCGATGCGGTGATCGAAGAAACTCGCCTCACTCCCGACGAATGGCGCAGAGCACGGTTGGGAAGCTACGACCATGCCTGGCGGCCGATCGAACCCGCCCTCCCCGATGCACTCGACCGGATCACCACCGCGGCAGCCTCCGCCACCGACAACCACGCCATCGCCGCCGCGGTCTTCGCCGAACTCTTCGAGCAGCCCACTCAATCCGAACTCTTCGGAAAGCCCACCCAATCCGAGCTCTTCGAGACGCCCGGACAATCCGATCTCTTCGAGCAGTCCACACATGCGAGCGGCCCCGCTGTCGGTTCCAACCTGACCATTGCCGACATGCTGGATCAGCTCAAACGGCATCGGTTCATCCAGGCCGTGCTGGAGCACGCCGTCGACGCGGTATCCCTGCCCGATCTGGCTGAGCAGGTGTTCCCGGCGGTGCCCGTCGACCGCGACGCTGCCCGCACCCGCGACATCCAGATCCGGTTCCTGGAGTTCGTCTTTGCCATGCTCTCGCACGTACGCGCTGAGACCGGACGTGCAGCGCTCGGGGTCGACGTGCACTTGTGGATCCGGGAACTCAGCCGCGTCGATAGGGCAGTGCGGACCGCCGCCGAATACCGTTGGTCCGATGACGGTACGTCCGTCGACGATGAGTTGTATCTGCCCGCGGTGTTCTGCCGGCACTGCGGGCGGTCGGGCTGGGGTGCTCGACTGGCGCCGACCGGCAACGCCCTGGATGTCACCGACGAGGCGATCCGCGCCGACCACGCCGCCGGAGAATCCCGGTTCCGTGCGCTGATCTCGGCGCCCGCCGAAGCCCAGGTTGCCGGCGGCGTCCACGGCCTGCGGTGGTTCCACCTGGACCACCGCGAACTTCTCGACACCACACCGGAGCCGCAGAGCCCCGACGTCGTCGACGGCCGAGTGCTGCCGGTGCTCACCCTGGTCGGACCGGATGCCGACGAGGAATCCAAGAACGACATGTGCCCGGCCTGCGGGGCCGTCGACGGCATCCGGTTCCTCGGCAGCGCGGTCGCCACCCAACTGTCGGTGACGCTTTCGAACCTGTTCGGCGACAAGCACCTCGACGCCGCCGAGAAGAAGGCGTTGATGTTCACCGACAGCGTGCAGGACGCCGCGCACCGCGCTGGGTTCGTGCAGGCCCGCTCCCACAGCCTCAGCCTGCGCACAGCGCTGCGCGGGGCGCTCGGTGATGCCGAGCTCGACCTGGACGAACTCACCAGGGCCGTCATCGACCGCGCCGGCAACAACCCGATGCTGCGCTACCAACTACTGCCGCCGGACCTGGTGGACCGCGACGAATTCGTCGCCTTCTGGAAGCCTGACGTGCACCCGAACTCGCGGAGGGCCGCAGAGAACAAGGCCAAGCGTCGGCTCCGGTTCGACGTCGACCTGGAATTCGGCCTGCAGTCCCGCACCGGCCGCACCCTCGAACTGACCGGCAGTGTCGTCGCCGAGGTCTACCTCGGGGCGGCGCACAAAGCCCCGATCCTCGGGCGCCGTGCCCTCGACAAGGCCGACCCCACCCAGCTCCCGCTGACCGGAGTGCCCGACGCGGCACTGGCGCAGTGGGTGCGGGGCACCGTCGAGCGGATCCGCACCCGCGGCGGCATCCACCACGACTGGCTGCGGCCCTACCTGGAAAAGAACGCCAGTCGCTACCACATCTGGGGTGGGCGGCCACGCGGCCAGGGCATGCCGGCCTTCCCGAAAGGACGCCCCGCCCCGGCGTTCCCGGCCCTCAAATCCGGAACCGGTGCTCTGCCAGAGGGCTTCGATCCGATCACCGCACCATCGTCCTGGTACGCGCAGTGGACGTTGCGATGCCTGGACGTCAGCCCCCACGACGGGACCTTCCTGGCCAAGGCGTTGTTCGCCGAACTCGTCGAACAGATGCTGCTGTCCACCGTGGCGACCGAGACTGGTTCCGTCGTCTACGGGCTGCCTGCGGCCACCGTCCAGGTCAGCGCTCCGACCTTGGATGCGCTCGAAGACGGGCGACACCTGCTGGTCTGCGACATCTGCCAAACCCCGACGCCGGGCAGCGCCACCACCGTCGACGAACTCGACGGCGCACCCTGCACGCTGATCCGCTGCCCGGGCCGACTGCACCGCAGCGCGAAAGCCGACAACTTCTACCGCAGGCTCTATGACTCCGCACAGATGAAACGGGTCGTCGCACGGGAACACACCAGTCTGCTGCCGACCAAGACCCGGCTCGACTACGAGACCGCCTTCAAACGCGGGGGCACCGACCCGCAGGCACCCAACGTGCTCGTCGCGACCCCGACGTTGGAGATGGGCATCGACATCGGTGACCTGTCCACCGTCATGCTCGGGTCCCTGCCTCGCTCGGTGTCGTCCTACCTGCAGCGTGTTGGGCGCGCCGGCCGACTCACCGGAAACTCCCTGGTGCTGGCCTACGTTCGTGGCCGCGGCGAACATCTGCCCAAACTGTTCGAGCCGCTTTCGGTGATCCAAGGGGACGTGCGGCCACCGGCGACCTTCCTCAATGCCGAGGAGATCCTGCAACGCCAGTACATCGCGCACATCGTCGACCAGTTCGCCCGCGACCCTCAGGTGGTGGCGCCCAAGGACGCGCGATCGGTGCTCGGCGACAACGGCGCCGACGGCTGGCTGACCCAACTGATGGACACCGCCGCCACCGACGCCGACGCGCTGCTGGACCGCTTCCTGGCGCAATTCGGTTCCCATTTCAGCCCCGACGCCGTCGACGCGCTGCGGACCTGGGCGAGCACACCACCGCAGGGCGGACCAAGCGGCCTCACCCAGCGCCTGATGGCCGCGGCCCACCAGTGGCAACTCGACCTGAAGGAACTCACCGAACGGCTCGCGACCGTCGAGGCCGACCTTCCCGAATTCGAACGGCGGGCCACCTCACCCGCCGCCACCGACGACGACCGGCGCGCCTTCAAGATCGCCAAGGGCTCCCGCAAACTGCTGGGCGCCCAGATCACCTCGTTGACCCGCGACTACTGGATCTCGGTCCTCGAACGCTACGGGGTCCTCCCCAACTACACACTGCTTGACGATTCCGTCACTCTCGACGTCGGGGTCACCTGGATCGACCCGGACAGCAACGACTACATGGGCGAACAACTCAGTTATCAGCGTGGCTCCCGAGTAGCACTTACCGAGCTTGCCCCCGGCGCCACCTTCTACGCGCAAGGCCTCGCGGTCGCCATCGACGCTGTCGACCTGGGCGCCGGTGAATCCAACATCCACGCGTGGCAGGTCTGTCCACAATGCGGATGGGTGCACAGCGGACCATCTGCCGCGGTGACCGCGCCGGTGTCGAGCTGCCCGCGCTGCCACAGCACCGGCATTGCCGACGTGAGCCAGCACCTGGCCGTCGTCGAGATGACACGGGTCTCGGCCGAAGTGCGTCGAGATGAGGCCACCATCAGCGACCTCCGCGACAACCGCCAACAAGAACCGTTCACGGTGGTGACCGCCGCCGACATCGACCCCACCCAGGTCGGCCGCACATGGTTTCGTTCCACTTCTTCGTTCGGTGCGGAGTACCTGCGGCGCTTGGACATCCGCTGGCTCAACCTCGGAGCGCGAACATCCAAAGGTAAGACGCGGATGATCGCCGGGCAGGAGTCGACCAGCGGCCTGTTCCGGGTTTGCGCATCTTGCGGGCAACTCGATCGCGACGCCGGTCGCAACAGTCGCTACGAGCACCGTACCTGGTGCCGTCTGCGCGGTTCGGCCGTCGAGGACGTCCGCGACATCGCCCTGGCGCGACGGCTACGCAGCCAGGGGGTGCTGCTGCATTTGCCGCCGGAGATGGAGTACGACAGCTTCGCCCACCCCAGTCTGGCCGCCGCGATCCTGCTCGGCCTGCGTGAGGTGATCGGTGGATCTCCCGAGCATCTCGATGTCGCCACCATCAGCGATGCGCTGTGGGCGCCCGATCGGCGTGCGCTTCTGATCCACGACACCGTACCCGGCGGCACCGGCTACCTTGCCGAATTCGCCGACCACACCAAGGTTTTCGCGGTGCTCGCGGCTGCCCGACAAATCTTGCGCGAGTGCCGGTGCCGGGACGAGGAGCGGCTGGCCTGCCACCGATGTCTGCTGCCGTTCGCCGCGCCCTACGAGATGGACAAGGTGTCCCGGCTGACCGCGTTGAAATTGCTCGACGGGATCCTCGATGTCGGTGCGCACGGGACGCCCGAACTTGATACCTGGACCGCCGAGGTGACCGAGCAGGCGCCCCCCAGCACGCCGCTCAGTGACGAATCGTTCCTGGAACGCGACTTCTACAGTTCTTTCATCGAGCGGCTCAAGCTGATGGGTGCAGCTGTTGTCGAGAAGCCTGGAACCTACGGTCCGTCGGCCACCATCACCTTGCAGGGCAGCAAGGCACGGAAATGGTCCCTGCGACCCCAGGTTTCGCTTGACTTCGTCAAGCCGGACTTCGTGTTGCAGACGGCCGACCCCGACATCCCACGCATCGCGATCTTCGCCGACGGGCGCTCGTTCCACGCGGTTCCCGGCTGCAACCGCGTCGCCGATGACGCCGACAAACGCGCCGCCTTGCGGGCCGCGGGTTACCTGGTGTGGTCTTTCGGTCACGAGGATCTGCAGCGTTTCAAATCAGGGGCGACGGTCGAGCCGGCCTGGCTCGACCAGAAGGCGACCAGCTTCGTCACCAGTCGATTCCATGTTCAACCGGGTTTGGTTCGGCTGCAGGCCAAAGACCCCGTCTCGCAACTGGTGGAGTTCGTGGTCACTCCCGACATCGAGGCATGGAAACACTTCAGCACCTGGATGCCCTACTTGTTCGTCCGCGGCGACAATCGGGTGAAGTCTGATTCCGATGCGGTCACCGCCGCGGCGTCGGCGGCGTTGGACGGGTCGGCACCGTTCGAAGCGGCCGGGTCCGACATGTGTTGGGCGTATACCGACGGAGGCATCACCGTGACCGCCGGCGGGCACACCGCGTCGGATCCGCCTCGGGCGATACTCGCCGTCGATGACCGCGACGAGCGGTTGGAAAGCTCGGGCGGGAAGGCGTGGAAGGAATGGCTGCGGCTGTCGAACTGGTTGGGGATCAGCGACCCCGGCCGTGTCACCACCCGCACCCTGCTGGCATCCGCCCCGGTCTCCGGGCCTGCGGTGGCTGGAGAGCCCGAACTGCCTGCGGAATGGCAGCTCCTGCTCGATGAGGCGGTGTCCGACGCGGAACGCGAACTCATCCGGGCCTTGGCTGCGGCAGGTGCTGCAGCACCCGAGCTGGGTTACGAGACGACGGATGGTGACGTACTCGACATGGCCTGGGCCAGCGGTCGAGTCGCCGTGGTGTTCGATGAAGGTGAACCGGTGGACGGGTGGACCCTGTGCTCGCCAGACGTAGACGAGATCGTCGAGGCTTTGAAATTGAATGGAGTGGTGTAGGTGGCGAATCTGGTCATCGCGTCGAACAGCAAAGGCATGTCCAAACTGGACGGTTCGATCAAGAACAAGGTGTATGACTTCTTCGAGAAGCTCACTGCCGACGACACTCAGCCCTCCCTGCACATCGAGCCGCTGCATGTGGCCAGCGATCCCCGCGTGCGGACGGGGCGCGTCGACCTGCACTATCGCGCGGTGCTGTTCCGGGTAGACGAAAAAGCCAGCGGGCCGACGTACATCTACATGGGCACCTGGGGGCACGACGACGCCATCAAACTCGCGGAGAAAGCCACCCTGCGGGTCAACCCCATCAACGGCACCCTCGAGGGGTTGATCGGAGATTCCGCGCCCGCGGAGCCCGTGAAGGAGCAGCCCGTCGCGCCACCGATCCCAAAACCGGCGCTGTCCTACCTCGCCGGAGTCGGCTACACACTCGCCGACTTGACCGACGGATTGGGCATCAATGCTGTGCTCGCGGCGAAGGCGATGGAGGCGCCCGACGAGTCCGCGCTGTTGGAAGCCGCCGCGGAAGGGCTCGAATGGGAGGGTAGCGCCCTGCTCGAACTCGCCACGGGCATGTCGATCGAGACGATCCGCGAGAACCACGGCTTCGGCAAGCAGCCGGTGGACACGTCGCTCGACGAGGATCAGCAGATTATCGCGGCCCTGGAACGCCCGGCCTCGAAGATGCAGTTCGCGTTCATCGAAGACAACGAAGAACTGCGCCGAGTCATCGAGGGCGGTGACTTCGCCGCATGGCGCACGTTCCTGCATCCCGAACAACGCAGGTATGTCGAGTCGGATTTCTCTGGCGCATTCCGCCTTTCAGGTGGTGCCGGCACCGGTAAGACCGTCGTGGCGATACATCGGGCACGTCGCCTGGCGCGCGACAAGCCGGAAGCCAGGATCGTCCTCACCACCTACAACGCCACTCTCGCCCAAGGGCTGAAGGCGGACCTCAAGGCGCTGGACCCCGACTTGCGGATCGCCGAGAGGCCCGGAGAACCCGGTGTGTACGTGGGTGGCATCGATGCGCTCGGCCGGGACGTGCTGCACCGGTCCGGAGATGCCGCGGTCGCGGCGTGCGAGCGTGTGTTCGGTCACGTCATCGAGTTCGGTTCCAAGCGAACGGCTTCCGATGCGGTGTGGCGAGAAGTTGCGCAGTCCGTCGAGTCAGGGCTCGACGCGAAACTCGCAGCCCCCGCATTTCTGGACAGCGAATACGTGGCGGTGGTCCTGGCGAACCGTGTCACCACGCTGGAGCAGTACGCCAAGGTGGCGCGGCCCGGTCGCGGTGTGCGACTCAGCCGTCCGCAGCGCATGGCCGTATGGAAACTGGTCGAGGCGTTCCGTCGGCAGAGCCAGATGGATGAGACCATCAGCTTCCCGGAAGTCCTCGCACTGGCCGCGGAGGCGCTGCGCGTCCGTGCTGAGCGCGATGGCACCTACCTGGCTGACCACGTCATCGTCGACGAGGCACAGGATCTGCATGCCACACACTGGGCGCTACTGCGAGCACTGGTGGCCGAAGGGCCCAACGACCTGTTCATCGCCGAGGACTCGCATCAGCGGATCTATGGAAGTCCAGTTGTGTTGAGCCGCTTCGGGATCAAGATCGTCGGTCGCTCCCGTCGACTGACGCTGAATTACCGGACCACCGCTCAGAACCTCCACTTCGCGGTGAGCGTACTCTCCGGTGCGGAGTATCGTGATCTCGAACAGGGGGAAGAATCGACCAGTGACTACCGCTCTGCGCGGAACGGTCCTGTGCCGGAATTGATTTCATGTCCGGACCTGGCTGCCGAGCTGGAGGCGGTGGCGACGAAGGTCAAGTCATGGCTGTCGGAGGACGGTGTGGAGCCCGAGAGCATCGCCGTGCTCGCCCGTAGCCAAGACGAACGCGATCGATTCGTTCGAGGGTTGGGCGAGCGGGGTGTTTCTGCCCGTGCCGTCGACAAGAACGCTCCGACACCGGGCCAGATACTGGTGATGACGATGCACCGGGCGAAGGGGATGGAATTCTCCAGGGTCGTCCTCGCCGGTGCCGATGAGAAGCATGTGCCGCTGCCGGCGACGTTGCGGAACGTGCCTGACGAAGAACGCGCCGAAGCGCTGCTGCGGGAGCGTTCGCTGCTTTACGTCGCCAGTAGTCGCGCACGCGACGCGCTCGTCGTGACATGGAGTGGTAGGAAGTCGGAGCTGTTGGGCAACTCGTGACCGTGCGGTCTGTCAGCACCGGCCGCGTGGCTGCTGTGACTGCGACCGACGCGAATGTAAGCCCAGTTCAGGTGGACTCCTCGGCGTCGTCGCTGCTTTTCTTTCGCCGCCATGCCGCATTCTGTCGAGCTCGTCCGATCAAGCCGCCCAGTTTCTCAAAGCCTTCGCTCGCGGCTTCGATTGCCAACGTTGCTGTATCGCCGGCTACCTCACGAGCAGCCGTAGCAGTGTCACCGACACGTTCGATGGCGGCGTTGGCAGCTTCGCGGGCGGTCGGAGCCTTGAAGTCCTGCCATTCCTGCATGTGCGCGCGTCGAGACTTACCGAAGCGGTCCAGATCGCTCCGGAGCAAGGGAAGGCTGCGTTGCAGGCCCTGCACCGACCAGAACCGGAAACCGTCAATGGCTTCGGTCTTGGCGACGGCGTCCAAGATCTCACGGGCACGTTGGAACAAGGCGTGGTCCTCGACCAGCTGACGAACAAGCAGATCGCGCGCGTCATCGAGAACTTGCTGGATGTGTTCGGGCTGGGTCGCTTCGACGCGGGCAAGGCGTAAGCGCTGCCATTTGAACAGTGATTCCTGCGCGACGACCAGCAGGCTCAGTGTCTCCCCGAGCTGATTGCTATCGACTGCATTGACGATGAAACTCGCGCGCTCTTGGATCGGCTTGCTGGGGTCGAAGCTCTGTAGAGTCCGATCCGCGTGGTGACGGAGTTGTTCTACGGTGCGGTTGAGCGCCGGGCCGATTCCCGAGATCGAGTCCCAGTCGGCATCGGAAAATGATCCGTTCCGGTCGAGGTAGGCGACCATTCGGTCGATCGTCACGCGGTCGCCCAATACATCGCCAGAACGATTCGCGTGGGCGAGCCGCAGCACCTCTTCGACTTTGCCCTCGACGCGTTGCACGGACTGTTCGACCTCGGCGATTGCAGATTTGAGCGCCAGCTGAACTGCGACCATCTGCAATGACATCATCCGTGTGGGGGTGAGGTTGGCCTGCTTCCATTGCAGTTGGCTCACAAACTTTTTGTCCGCGCCACGAGTCATCATCCGGTAGAAGCCGTCGGTACCAGGAACTAACTGGTCCTTGGAAATTGCCTTGACGCTTTCCGGATGCAACTGCACGAACTTCGCGGATTGCCCAAGAAAAGACATGGCTCCGGCCGCCAGGCCGGTCGCATTGCCGAGGGTTGCCTTGTCGACGCCGGCAACCTCGATCGCATGCCCGACCACGCCACGTATGCGCTCGACGTAGTCCTCGATGTCTGACTGGTCGCCCGCGACCAGCAGCCCTTCGGGCTGTACCGAGACGGCGACCTCGCCATCTTGCGGCGGCACCTCGGGAAGATCGTCAGACACCGCGTTGCTCGACGCTTCCGCCGGCTCGGGATTGCTCGTCATCTTCAACTCCTTGGTTCGCGGCTGCTGGTTCGCGTCGACTGGTTACCCAGCACCGCTAGCCGACAATGACACGATCGAGAGAACGCCGACATCGTTGTGCGCGGTGATCGGGTACTTGGGGGCAATCGTCGGTCACGACTGCGGAGGTTGTCTGCGATCCCGATTCTTGATCTTCTCCGTGCCGGCCTTCGCCGCGGAAGCCGACCATTTCGCAGTCTTGCCCGCGGTGAATTTGGCCGCCCTGACCGCAGAGTCACGAGTTCTACTACTTGGCGGCGAGCCGTCATCGCCGTTGGGGGCTGGAACATTGACACTGACATCGCCCAGAATCCGGTCCGAGACTTCGGTGATGTCATCGTAACCGGCAGCCACGGCGGCAATTCTGTCTTCGACCTGGCTGTGCTCCAAGTCGGTGCCGGCGTTCGCACGCGTGCTGACATCCTCGAGGCGACGGAGAGCCTGCCGGCGACGGTCGTCTGCGGCGGTAGCCGCTTCTTCCTCGGCTACCTGGGCGGCACGCCGCCGCTCTGGCTCCGTAATGCGTTCCGACAGGTTGTCGGCCGTCGTCGCGCTGCGCTTGAACATCGCTTCGACCGAGGCCAGCTCGTCCTTGATCGAGGCAACTTGTGCATCTGCGTCATGCAGCAGCGAGTGATCGGAACGTTTGGCGTCAGGTCTCAGATCCCGTACAGCTGCCGCGAGCTCAGAGCTCAGGACGGCGCGTTCAGCGGCGGAATACACGAGATGATCCAGCCCAAGCTCACCGAACATGTCTCCCTGATAAGCGTGCCCTGCTCGCACCGCCCGAGCGGACCGATAGATCCGACGCATCGACGACTTGATCTGGCGTGGCGCGTCCTCGTAATCCGCTTCGCAGATCACATACCGAGCCGCCCGGCGCTGCTGCTCAGCCCGCAACCAGAGCCACATACTCACGACAGCCCACAGCAATAGCGCAAGCAGGGCGCAGCCGATTACGAGGACGATCGCCGCGGGACCCAGCCAGTAGAACAGGCCCGCAGCAATCAAAGCGACAACTGCAATCAGGGCAACTGGTACCGCTGGCATCCAGCGAAGGAGCTTCCGGCCTGGATCAGGCATATCTGGATGGACGGCACGATGCCGTAGCCGTTGTACGAGGCGAAACACGTAGATCCCGCCAATGCCGGTGCCGGCTAGGGACCCCCACCGGCCGGAAGAACTCGCTGTCATGTGCTGCATTTTTGCATTGAGTGCCGACAATCGTGGAGGGAGATGAAATTCTTTCGTGAGGCGTAAGAACCAGCACTTGCCGCGCAACGAGCTCAACGTCGAGCGGTTAGCCTTCGTGTGTCCTGCTCGCGCAGTTCCTCGGCGTGGTTGTTGGGGTCGATCCTGCGCCGCGTTGTCGCCGTTGCACCGCCGCAGGCGAGCATGAGGTAGGCCAGGTTGTCGATGCCCATCAGCGGCCCCGACGGTACGTCAGCGTCGCGGTATCGACGAACGATTGGGTATGGCAAAGGGCACTGCGGCCCGAAGTTTCCTCAGATCGAGTCAAAGAAGTCCTCGTCGAGCCGGTAGAGGGTGACCGTCTGTTCGGTGTCGACCCCGATGCCATACCGAACCAGCAACTCAGCCAGGCGAGGGCCATCAATCAACTCGATGCGTGCGTTGATCCGCTCTGCTTCGTCGCTGGCTCCTCTGGTAAACCGTGACGTCGTGATGAAGACACCACGATCGCCTTGTCGGGCAAGGAGTGCGCCGGCGAAGCCGTGGATTGCGGGTCTGTCCACCGGGGCGTCGGTGTAGCGCTTGGCTTGAATATAGATGCGATCCAATCCAAGTGGATCCTGGCTGATGATGCCGTCGATGCCGCCGTCGCCGGAAGGAGCAGTTCGTTGAGCTGAGCCCGCCCGTCCGTATCCCATCCGGTCGAGGAGTCTGACAACCAGTTCTTCGAAGCCGGTCGGTGACAACTTCAGTGCGGCGGCGAGCACCTCGCGCTCCACTGCGGCCCGATTGATGCGTTCCGCACGTTCAGCCAGATCGTTCGGGGTGCTCTCATCTTCTTCTGGGGCCGAGGGCTTTTCGGCAGCATCATCACCGGCGGCAGAACGGCCTCGCTTACGGTCGCGAAACTCTAGAAACGCTGGGTATTCTTCCAGGATTTTCGCATCGATACGCTCCGGGAATCTGTCGAGCGCAGCGTGGCCTTCATCCGAGATCTTGACGAGTCCGCGGCCAGGCCGATCGATGAGACCGGCCTGGCTCAGGTAGGAGATCGCCCACCCCGCTCGGTTGTCGATGCGCTTCTGCCCGCTGGGCACCTTCGAAGCCCGCTCCTCCGGGGTGAGGTGAAATTCATCGGCCATCGCGTCGATCACATCTCGTGAGCGTCGGACCTGGCCATCGGCCAAATATGCCAGAACGGGCCGCATCAACGTCTGATAGTCCGGAATTGTCACTACGCAGCCTCCTCGTCCGGCGAACACATGCACCCAGCCTCTCATTTTTGACACGGTCGCGCGGAAGGTCGCCACCCGGCCGGAGCGTCGATCATGGGATGTGTCGATGAGTCAGTCACCCCGCTGCTTCAGCTCAAAGTCGTTATTTCTGAGGCGATCGCGTGATAAGAAATGGTCAATACGATCGCTCGCACGCATAGGGAAGCTACGAAACGGAGTGTACCGGTGGCGCCTCGGATAAGTAGAGACCAACGACTGCAACGGTTGGTCGAGAAGACGCGCCAACGCGTCGATGCAAGCCCGGAATCAGCGCGATCCTTGCGGCGCGCTCCGTACAGTCGACTTCGCATCTTGGTGACTGAGGCCGGGTACGAACGCTCTTCGACCAAGCTCCTCGACGAGTTGGACGAACGGTTGAAACGTGAGGGGATTGGCACCTTTCCGGCTTTGACTGACCCGAGCAATACGCGGGACACCCGCATATTCTTCTTCGATCGAGCGCATCCCATCCCTGGATTTCGCCAGCCGCGAGAGCTGTTTGACACCGAGAAGGAGCTATCCCGATTCTTGTGGATGAACAAGGAGGTGATGACGTATCTGAAACGAACTGGGCTCAAGATCCATACGCGAGAAGCGCGAATTGCCGACAATTGCGTAATTGACCTCCTTGCGGACGATAAGAAGACCGGCGAGCTGGTCGGCATTGAACTCAAAGCCGGAGAAGCAGATGAGCGTGTAGTCAATCAAGCCGCGAAATATATGCGCTCGTTGGCCAAACAGGCTGCTAGTGAAGGGGATCGGGGCGCACGGTTGCTTATCATCACCGGCCAGCCCGATGCCGAGCTGGCTGAGCACGTCCAGGTGCTCGCCGAGAGATACGGGGTTGCCACGCAGTGGCTGCTTTACAACGTCTCGATCCGACTATCCGAAGTCGAATGAGGGCTGGAGGCAAGCGGGCCGAGCATGATGACGGAGTTGGCTGACGCGGTTGATGAGGGTGGCGGCCGAGCGCAGCGGGCGTAGTTACTGATGGACTGCCTACTGGTTGCTCGTACGGCCCCTAACGCCATTCATGGCGGCAGTGCCCGCACACCCATTTCGCGCGGGGTTCAACCACGACGCATCCCATCGTCGCGATCCACGGCTCCTCGATCGGCCCGGCCGGCATTCCATAGAGCGGCGTCATCGTGCGCTGTGCGCTGCATTCGGGGCAGGATGGCCGGCTGGCGAACTGGAAGTCGAGGAAACTTGTGAATCCTTCGTCCCGCATCGTGGCGGCGCAGAGGTTGCACAGGGCCGCGGGCCAGTCAATGGCCGAATACTGCGCATAGGAATCCCACAGATCCACCTCGATGGGACGTCCGTCGGTGTCGACGAATTCGGCGGTGTGAATATGTATCTGGTCGCGGGCGTTGCGTCCGCTCAACGCAAGCCCGGTATTGCACGCGGTGCATCGTCCGCGGGACGCCAGCAGCACACGTGCAGCGGCTAGCGAGGTGTGTCCAAACAGTGCCTTGGCCCCTTGCCGGACATAACGGTCGAGCACAGACTCAATGTCCTCCATGCTCAGCATGTCGAGCGTGGCCATCTCCAAGAGGGCTTCGCGTCGGTAGGACTTGATCTGCGTAATCGCGCTACGGATTTCGCCGTCGGATCCGACGGTGCCCACGGCGCTGAGGACCGAAGTCGGGTCGGTGTCGAGGGCGACGACAACGGAGTGGCCCGGTTCGACACTTTCCTGCGTGGTCCAGGGGCGGTAGGGCGAGCGTGGCTCCAGGAGGCTGATGACAGCGTCCTTCCACGGTCGTCCCGTGACGAAGCACACTGTGGTTGGGCCGATTTGGTCGATGTCCATGTTTTCCCCCATTGCTGCATTGTGCTCGATGACACCGACAAACCGGACGGCCCGGGCTCGACGCCAGCAGGCTCGGCTCATCGCTGATCAAGTCTTGTCACTGTGCGACGCGCTCACGCAAGCATTGGAGCCCTTGTCGAGCCCGCAAGGGGTCGCCAAAGAATGCGACGGAGAACGACAACATGGCCACCGAGGTCTTGTCGGTGCCCCATGCCATCCTGATCGGCTCGCCTCAGCGGGCACACGCCCGTCGCAAAAGGAGACCCCGTGACCGATCACCAACCGCGCCGACGGATACCCCGCGGGTGCCCCATCGGCACCGTTCGCTGCGATCCGCAGAAACTTGACGCCGTTACGCATCTGGCGAGTTGGGTTGGTCTGTCGGAGGTCATCGGTTCGCTGCTTGCGGCCACCCCCTGGGCCGGCCCCTCCGACTCCGAATTGTGCTCGGGCGGAGGAGATCCCGATACCAGTATCGTCGGGATGAGTCTCGCCGATGCCCGGGCGTGGATCCAACACGGTCTCGACCAGCCGATGATCGCTCCCGAGACCGACGCCTGGCCCGGTCTGAAGCCCCTGGTGCAGTGGTTGGTCGGACATCTGCCCGACGGCGGCATGGCCTACCAGCGTCCCGACTGGGAGGACCGGCACACGATGGAGTTGTGCGCCGCGTTCTTCGCCTCGGCGCAAGGCGCGCAGTTCGACGCGTACGAACACCAGGACTTGCTGCTCGCGATCATGGAGACCGGCAGCGGGGACCCGCTGCGCTGGAGTGTGGTGCGAGTCGCCCAGGCTCTCGGCGGCTCGGGGCCATACGACGTGCGCCTCTCGGTGGCGAGCGTTCTCGACGCTCCGGAACTCATGAGGGCATTCATTCCGTTCGCGCACGCGCGCAGTGAGATTCGGGACGAGTTGACAGCGCAAGCGCTCGTCGTCATCGACGAACTGGCAGCGGTCTACCGCCGGGAGGTGCTCGCACGGGTCGAATGGTCGGCGTGACGGGTGAGTGGGCAGAGCCGAGGTGGCTCGTAGTCGCACTGCGCCGGCGTCACACGGCATCGGCGGCGGCGACGCGGACCTCCTCGTGCTTGCGTGCGGGCATCACCGCCGTACTGTGGCGCCATGGCCAAGACTCCTCGGCGGCGACCGGCAGGGAAACGAAGCCCACAGCGATCACGTGAGCGCGCGGTACTTGCCGGACTCGACATCTGAGGTCGCGGTGTCCACGAATCGGATGAATCGAGAAGAGTTCCACCGCAAGGTCGCTCCGCTGGAAGCGGACGATCTGCGCAAGGCGTTGTGGACGGTGTACTGGCGCGGCACGGCCGATGTCCGGGCCCGCATCGAGGCGGCACTCACCGATGACCGAACCGCGGCACCCGCTCGGTCGAGGCGGGAACCGGTCGATGTGGCCGCCCTGGGTGTCGAGGTCGACGAGTTCGTCATGCTGGCGCGCAAAGGTGCCTACCTGGCCGGTGATCGCCGGGTGTCCCCACGCGAGCGGACCCGATGGCGATTCACGTTCAAGAGGCTGACCACTCAGGCAGTGGAATCCCTGCGCGATGAGCAGCACCGCACAGCCGCGGCCATTCTGACGAAGCTGATCGATCTTGCCGACGAGACCCGTGACTACAACTACTTCCGCAGCGAAGATCCCGTGGAGGCCGCGGGTTTCGTCGTCTCGGACGCGGTGAGCGCACTGTGGGCGACGGTTCTGGAGCGCGAGGGCTTTCAGGCGTTCGCGCAGTACGCCGCACCGCAATTGATCCGATGGGAGACACCCTACGGATGGACCCGCACGGGAATGGGCCGGACTGCGGAGAAGGAGACCACGCTGGCCGACGTGCTCACTCGGATCGTGCGGGTCGCCGACACCTGGCATATCTTCGCCGAGCATTACGTGGCTGCCCTCGACGAGTTGGTGACGGCCGGGCGCAGCAGGGGCACGGAGTGGCGGGCGCAACGGTTGGCGCACTGGCACCGACTGCTGCTCGACAATCTGGACGACGCCGAAGCCGGCGGCGTGCTGGATCGCATCGCCGGACACGCCGCGCTGGGCGGCCCGGAGCGGACCTTCTTCGCGGCGCAGTTGTCGGCCCGGCGCGGCGACCTGGCCACCGCCCGCAAACTCGTCGCCCAGTGCCTGACGAAGCTGCCCGGCCACTCGGAGTTCCAAAGATTCGCCGCCGAGATCGGCGAACGGTAGAACCCGACGCCGATCAGGACCAGTGCCTCCAGGGCGATCACGACACATGAGCACAAGTGCTTCTGATGCGGTGATCCTAAAATTGAACCGTGCGTATCGTTATCGACCTCCCGGATGACCTGCATGAACAGGCTCAGGCGATTGCCCGGGACACCGGTCGGACCTTGAGTGAAGTGGTCACCGACCTCATGCGCAGAGGATTGGGTGCCGGCGCTCCTACGGCGGCACTCTCGACAGACCCCCGCACCGGGTTGCCGGTCGTGAGCGTCGGCACCGTCGTCACTTCCGAGGACATGCGGATGTTGGAGGACGAGGAATGACGGCGTTGCGCGACATGCCGCCGAGAAGAAGCCTGATGACACCCCGTCCTGGGAAAACGCGTACGGCAACTACTTCTCGGCGCGGCCGGAGCCGGCGCGTCCGGAGCCGGCGCGTCCGGAGCCGGGGCGCCGAAGCCGGTGCGGCCCGAAACGCGCCCGGGTAGTTGCGGCTGACCTGTCGGCAGGTATGTCTACGCTCTGAGTCGTGGATTACCAGGCGATCAGCGCGCTGCGGGAGAGGCATCCCGCCTGGCGCCTGTTGCGCGCCGGCAACGCGACACTGATCCTGTCCTTCCTGGGCGAGTTCTTCGTCCAGGGCAATCGCGGGGCATCTGCGGCCAGCGCGGTTGCCGACGCCCTGGATGACCACCTCTACGCCCTCAACGCCGAGGAAGACCGCTATCCCAAGGAGCCCCGGGCCTACCTGGAGGACTGGGCGGCCACCGACGCCGGCTACCTGCGCCGGTTCTACCCGGCCGGCGACGACGAGGTGCACTATGAGGTGACGCCGGCCTTCGAGAAGGCCTACGCCTGGGTGACGGCGTTGCGGGGCCGGTCCTTCGTGGGCACCGAGTCCCGGCTGCACACCGTCGTGGAGTTGCTGCGCCAGATTGTGCACGGTACCGAGATCGACGCCGAAGTCCGGCTCGCCGAGCTGCATCGCCGCCGCGACGAACTCGACGCCGAGATCGCCGCTGTGGAGGCCGGCGATGTTCCAGTACTCGACGCCACCGGCGTCCGCGACCGCTACCAACAGCTGTCCACCACCGCGCGCGAGCTGCTGTCGGATTTCCGTGAGGTCGAGGAGAACTTCCGGCTGCTGGATCGGGCCGCCCGCGAGAAGATCGCCGGCTGGGACGGCTCCAAGGGGGAACTGCTGGCCGACTTGGTCGGCAGCCGTTCGCAGATCGCCGGCTCTGACCAGGGCCGCAGCTTCCAGGCGTTCTACGACTTCCTGCTCTCGGACCAACGACAGACCGAACTCGCCGACCTCCTGTCCAAGGTGTCGGCCCTCGACGTCGTCGAAGACGACCACCGCGGCCACAGCGTGAAGGGCGTCCACCACGACTGGTCCGAGGCCGCCGACCGGGCCCAGCGCACCGTTCGCCAGATCTCCGAACAACTGCGTCGCTTCCTCGACGATCAGGTCTGGCTGGAGAACCGCCGCGTCCTGGATCTGGTCCGGGCGGTCGAGGTTGCGGCGCTCGATGTCCGCACGAACCCGCCGTCGTTCGGCCTCGAGGTCGACGAATCGGGCATCGACATCGCCTTGCCGTTCGAGCGCCCGCTCTACCAAGTGCCGGTAACGGTGGCCGTCGACAGTGAGATCTCGCCGTCGAGCGAAGAGGTTGATGCCGCGGTGTTGTTCACGCAGACCTACATCGATCAGGCGCGACTGGCCGAGACCATCCGCGCCGTACTGCCGGAGAACTCCTCGGCGTTGCTGTCCGATGTCGTCGCGGTCCATCCCATCGAGCAGGGCGCGGCCGAGATCGTCGGTTATCTGGCGCTCAACGACGATGAGGTGAGTATCGACATGGATGACACCGACGAGACCGTCCTGGACTATCCCGATCCCGCCAACCCGGACGTCACCAAACGCGCGCGGCTGCCGAAAGTGACCGTGCGACGGCAGGCGGTGCGGCGCCGATGAGCAACGACCGCGCCGTCGCCGCCGCCATCATCCGGCTGATGCAGGGCGTCGTGTACCGGACCTCCGACGAGGAGACCTGGCAGACGCTGGAACGGTGGGGCGCCGGCGTGCGCGACCACTTCGCCACCATCGGCGTCGACGTGGTGGTCGACGACACCGAGGGCTACGCCTACCTGCGTTCCCGGCCGGAGGAGGACGGCGAGGAAGCGCTGCCGCGGCTGGTCCGGCGCCGAGCCCTGACCTACAACGTCAGCCTGCTGCTGGTACTGCTGCGCAAGCGGCTCGTCGAATTCGAGACCAGCGGCGGTGAGGGCCGACTGGTGCTGAGCACCGATCAGATCGTCGAGATGCTGCGGCTGTTCCAGGCCGATTCCACCAACGACGCCCGTGTCGTCGACCAGGCGGAGACCACCATCAAGAAGGTCGCCGAGCTCGGTTTCCTGCGCCAGTTGCGGGGCCAGCGGGGCGAATGGGAGGTGCGGCGCATCCTCAAGGCCTATGTCGACGCCCAGACCCTGTCGGACTTCTCGGCCAAGCTGCGCGAATACGCTGGGAGGCCGGCCGAGGAATGAATGAAACCCTGTTCGACACAGCAGATCTCGGGGAGGATCGCCGGGCGGGCTACCGACTGCAGTACGCCGAGGTCTACAACTGGGGCACGTTCGACGATCATGCCTGGAGATTCGCCCCCGGCGCCGACACGGCGTTGCTGACCGGCGACATCGGGTCGGGCAAATCGACGCTCGTCGACGCGCTCACCACCTTGCTGGTGCCGTCGCACAAGGCGGCTTACAACAAGGCCGCCGGCGCCGAGGCCAAGGAACGCACCCTGCGGTCCTACGTCGAGGGCTACTACAAGTCCGAGCGCAACGAATCGAGCGGCAAGTCCCGCCCGAAAGGCCTGCGGGAGAACAAGCGCACCTACTCGGTGATTCTCGGGGTGTTCCGCAACCACGGTCACGACGAGACGGTGACGCTCGCCCAGGTGTTCCAACAGCGCGAGAAAACCGGACAGCCCTACCGGTTCTTCGTCACCGCCACCAAAGAACTTTCGATCGCGACGGACTTCGGCGGATTCGGCACCGAACTGCGCGACCTGCGCCGGCAACTGCGCGCCGCCGGGGCCGAGATCTTCGACGAGTTCCCCAAATACGCCACCTCGCTGCGTCGCCTGCTGGGCATCCGTTCGGAGCAGGCGCTCGAACTGTTCCACCAGACCGTGTCGATGAAATCCGTGGGCAACCTCAACGATTTCGTGCGCGATCACATGCTCGAGCCCAGCGATTCGACCGACCGAGTCCGCGACATCATCGGGCATTTCGACGACTTGACCAAGGCATATGACGCCGTCAAACGCGCCCGCGAGCAACTCGAACTGCTGCAACCGATCGTCGACACCGCCGCCAAGTACGACGCCGCGTTCGCCGAACGGGTCGGCCTGGAACTCGAGCGCTCAGCGGTGCGGTTGTTCATCGCCGAACTGCGCTCGGTCCTACTGGCCGACGAGATCCTGCGGCTCGAAGCCGACGGCGCCGCACTGTGGCAGCAGCAGGACGCGGCAGACGCCGAGCAACAACGGCTCGGCCGCGAACGCGACGCACTGATCGAAGAGCGCGCCCAGGCCGGCGGCAACCGCATCGGCGAGCTCGAACGCTTGGTGGAGGCGGCCCGCGCGCAGGCTGAATCCCGCAGGGAGGCAAGGGCGTTGTTCGACGCCGCGGTCGCCGAAGCCGGGTTGCGGCCGGCCGCCGATCGGCAGGCGTTCGCGGCGTTGCATGCCCTCGTCGGGACCGAGCGTCCCCGACTGGCCGCAGAGAAGCGCGACCTCGATGCGGCCACCGTCGACGCGATCGGCCGGGAGCGCGAGCGTCAGCGGGAGTGCGAGGTTCTCACCAGAGAGATCGACAGCCTGCTGGAACGCACCGACAACCTGCCGCGCGAGCAGGTGGTGGTGCGCGCCGAGTTGTGTGCGGCGCTGGGACTGACCCCGCAGGACCTGCCCTATGCCGGGGAACTGCTCGACGTGTACGAGGAGCACTCGCAGTGGCGGGGCGCCGCAGAACGCGTGTTGCGCGGGTTCGCCCTGTCACTGCTGGTGGCTCAGCCGCATTACGATGCCGTCACCGCGTGGGTCAACGCGCGCCGGCTCACGGTGGCCGGCCGCGGCGCCAAGCTGGTCTACGAGCGGGTGCCACAACATCAGGTTCGGCTGCAGCCGACGACCCCGGACGGGCTACTGCTGGCCGACTGCATCGAAGTCCGGGACGGACCATTCGAGGACTACCTGCGCAACGAACTGATGCGACGGGCCGACTTCCGCTGTGCGACAAACCTCGACGAATTCCGCAGCGAGCGCAAGGCCGTCACCCGCGAGGGGCAGATACGTTCCGCCGGCCGGCACGAGAAGGACGACCGGTATCGCGTCGACGACCCCCGTCGGTGGGTGCTCGGTTGGGTGAACGAACGCAAGATCGCCGCGCTGCGCACCGAGCTCGCCGAGCTCGAACGCGAGCGCGATCAGGCCGCCGCGTCGGCCAGCGCCCTCGGCGAGCAGCGGGATGCCCTGCAACGCCGGCTGGATGCGTTCCTGCGGGTCGAGGGATTCCGATCCTGGACCGATCTCGACGTCGACGACGCCGAGGCGCGCGCCGCGGCCCACGACGACGAACGCCTCCGGCTCGAGACCGGCTCGTCACGGCTGGAGGAGATCGCCGGGGAGCTGGCCCGCAACGCCGAGGAGTCCGCCGCCGCAGCGGAACTGACGAAGAAGCTCACCGGCGAATTGGCCACCACCCAGGCCGCCGTGCAGCGCGCGCAACAAGAACGCTCGCGCGACGACGAATACGTTGCCGTGCGCAGCCGCGAACAGCTGGACACCGCGCGCGCGGCGTACCCGGCACTGGAGCAGCGGCTGGGAAAGCGCCGGCCGCAGCGCGCGTCGGACTGCGCCGACACCGAGGCGGCGCTGTCGGAGGATCTGCACCGGCGCATCGAGCGGCTCTCCGGCCAACTCAACGGCCATGCCCTGAACCTGGGTCAGTACATGACCACGTTCTTGAACCGCTGGCCCGAACTACGCGCGGACATGGACGCCACCGTCGAGGCCCGCGGTGACTTCCTCGCGCTCCGCGAGCGCGTCGCGACCGACGACCTGCCGCGGTTCGAGACCGAGTTCAAGGAGCAGCTCAACAAGAACGCCATCCAAGAGTTGGCAGGGTTCAACAACTGGCTGGGCCGGCAGGCCTCGGCCATCGACGAGCGTGTCGACCGCATCAACGAGGCGCTGGGCGCGGTGCCCTACAACCCGGGCCGCTTCATCCGATTGGAGAAGGAGGCCACCACCAATCAGGATGTCGCGCAGTTCCGTTCCGATCTGCGCAACCTGACCAACGACACCTTGGCGGTCGACGGCGACCAGTACTCCGAGCAGCGCTTCCTGGATGTCAAGCGGATCATCGAACGCTTCCGCGGTCGCGACGGGTATGCGGAATCGGACAAGAACTGGACCCGACGGGTCACCGATGTGCGCAACTGGTTCGTGTTCTCGGCCTCCGAACGCGACGTCGACACCGACGTCGAATGGGAACACTACAGCGACTCCGACGGCAAGTCCGGCGGTCAGAAGGAGAAGCTGGCCTACACCATCCTGGCCGCCTCCCTGGCGTATCAGTTCGGGCTGGAATGGGGTGCCGCGAAATCCCGCGACTTCCGGTTCGCCGTCATCGACGAGGCCTTCGGGCGCGGCTCGGACGTCTCGACCCGCTACGCATTGGATCTCTTCGCGACGCTCGGCCTGCAACTGCTGATCGTCACGCCGCTGCAGAAGGTGCATGTCATCGAGCCGTATGTGAAGGCGATCGGCATGGTGGACAACCCGACCGGGACGTACTCGCGGCTGCAGACCATGACCATCGAGGAGTACCGGGCCCGCCGGGACGGGCCTCGACCGTGAGCATGGTGGTGAGCACCGCGTGGACCAGCCCGGAGGACATCGCCGCGAAGGTCAGACGACGGTGGGACAACGGATCTTTGTTGCGTTCCTACGCCGAGGGTGAACCCTTTGTGCCGATCGAGCTGGCACTGCGCGGTCCCCGCCCGGCACAGATCGGCGAAGATATCGCCGCGGCCCGCGCCTGGGTGGGTGCCCTCGACGCCGGCCGACGCGATGATGCGCGCTACACCTTGGAGTGGAAGTCCATCGGCGGCAGGCAGATTGGCCGCAACGCGGTGCCCGTCCGCGCGAAGGTGGGCTCCTATAGGCAGGCCTGGAGCCTGCTCGGCGTGGCGGCAGTGGTCGATCGTTACGACGGCCTGTTGGAACAGGTACGGGAGCACCCGCGGGTTCGCGAGTGGCTCCTTGCGCATCCCCACCGAGCGCTCGCGCTGGCGTCGCGGATGCCGCAATTGATCGCCGCCTACGACTGGCTCGACGGTCACCGGCACTCGGGCCGCTACCTGCGTGAGATCAGCGCGCCCGGGGTCGACACCAAGTTCGCCGACCGGCATCGGTCGGATCTGGCCGGCATGTTAGGTGTCTCCGCGTCGGCCCCCGGATTCCTGGCTGATCTGGGTCTGCGGCCCAAGCCCAGCCTGGTGCGGTTGCGGCCCGCCCGGTCGTTGGGCCTGCCCGCGGTGCTCACCGAACTCGCCGTGCGCGCCGAAGAACTCGCACAGCTCGACGTCGAGCCACGTGTTGCGGTGATCATCGAGAACGAGATCAGCTACCTGAGTGCCGAAGTGCCCGACCACGGGGTGGTGATCTGGGGCAAGGGCTTTGAAGTCGATTACGTGGGCCGGCTGCCCTGGCTGGCGGGTGTCGACGTCGTGTACTGGGGCGACATCGACACTCACGGGTTCGCCATCCTGGACCGGCTGCGGGCGTGGCTGCCGAATGCACGATCGGTATTGATGGACCGAGCCACCCTGCTGGCCCACAGCGACCGGTGGGTGACCGAAGACCGGCCGGCGAAATCCGTTCTCACCCGACTCACCCACGACGAGCAGCGCCTCTACACCGACCTAGTGGAGGACGGGGTGGGTAATCGCGTCCGTCTCGAACAGGAACGCGTCGACTGGGGTTGGGCCGAAGAGCGCCTGCGTAGCCTGACCACATGAGCGAGCAGGACCGCGCCCGGTGGGATGAGCGCTATCAGACCCGCTGCACCCCGCCGGCCGAATCGGTAGCTGCGCCAACAGCGTTCGCGGCCTACGAAGACCTGTTTCCGACCGAGGGACATGCGTTGGACCTGGCCTGCGGGCCGGGCACGGCCAGCGTGTGGTTGGCCCGCCGCGGAGTGGACGTGTGGGGAGTCGACGTCTCGCCCGTGGCCGTCGAGCAGGCCCGGGAGTTGGCCGAGCGTGTCGGGGTCCGGCAGCGCTGCCGCTTCGACGTCGTCGACCTCGACGACGGCCTCCCGGCGGACCCGCCGGCCGATGTGATCGTCTGCCACCGATTCCGGGACCGTCGGCTCGACCGACCGATCATCGACCGGCTGGCGCCCGGCGGGCTCCTGGCGATCTCCGTTCTGAGTTCCGTCGGCGCTGAACCGGGGCCGTTCCGGGCTGCGCCGGGGGAACTGATGGATGCGTTCGCCGCGCTGCGCCTGATCGCGGCCGACGAGGGCGCCGGCGAAGCGTGGCTGCTGGCCCGCAAGTAGGGGCGCGGCGCACTACCGCTGCGCCCACCACGGTGGGAAGCTGATGTCCAACCGCTCGCTGCGCCGGTACCCCGACCACGTCGGCACCCCGGCCGGCTGACCGAGGTAGATACCGCGGGCGGCCGCGACGACCCGCGGATGTTGGGTGGGCCACTGCAGCGATGCCGCGACCTCCTCGAGCACACCCTGATCGCGTTCCAACACCCGGTCGACGATCGCCACCGCCGGCAATGAGCCGCTCTTGTCGCCGTTGCACCGCGCACATGCCAGCACCAGGTTGGCCAGGCCGTCGATGCCCACCAGCGACCACGGCAGTACATGATCGATGGGGTTGTTGGCGGGAAGATGAGTTCGGCAGTAAAAGCAGTGCGGCCCGAAGGCTTCCTTGAAGGGCTCACGAACCGCGGCCAACGCGGTGCGCTCCCGGCCGAACAGATGCCCGGCCACGTCGGGGACCTCGGCGGCGAGGAATTTGTTCATCCGGCGCACATCGTCGACCCACATGATCTCCAACGCCGGCTTCAACAGCCCGGCCAAGCGTGCCAGGCCATGGGCCACCCCGGGATTCAGGACAATCGCGTCGCCACGCGCGCGCAGGATCGAGCGGCTGACCTTGTCGTGCAGGAACGCATCGTCGTAGAGGAAGGCGTCGCTGGTCGAGGCTCCGGGCAACTTCTGCAGACGGTGCAGCGGCTGTTGCGCCAGGCATAACGCGACATCGTCGATGGCGCGCTGGTAGGCCTCGGGTGCGCGCAGTCGCGCGGTGTCCACGGAGAAGCCGCCGCGACCCACCCCTGCCGCATCGCGTAGCGACGTGGTGGCAGCCAGGATCCGCGCTCTGGGCTGGGTGGATTGCCGCAACTCATGGCCGTCGAACGGCCGCACCTGATGCCAGTAGATCTCCAGCACGCGGTGCGCCAACGCGGGAAGGGGTACCTGCAGCGGGTCGGCCGGATCGGTGGGCAGGTTTTCCACACAGTGCTCGGTCAGCGCCATCAGCGTCGCCAGCTTGTAGGTGGCGGTGCGCAACCCGGTCTCGAGGATCGCGACCACGCGCTGACCCAGCAGGAGCGGGTCGCCGGTCTCGGTCACACCCGCATCCCAGATGTCGGCTCGCTGCGATACAACCTCACGCGAGCATTATCGACGACGAGGGGGACAACGTGGCCAAACTTGTGCGTGACAACATCCCGGCGTTGATCCGCGTGTCGGGGCGCACCCCGATCGTTCGGCAGCTCGAGGACGACGAGTTCGCGGCGGCACTGTTGGACAAGCTCGATGAGGAAACCGCAGAGCTGCGTTCCGCCGCCACCGCAGAAGCCGTCCTGGAGGAGGCCGCCGATGTCCTGGAGGTCCTCGCCGCGATCGTCGAACGGCACGGGTACGGTCTCTCGGACATCATCGCTGCCGCCGACGAGAAGCGCCTGAGCCGAGGAGGTTTCGCTACGCGCTGCTGGCTGGAGAGCGGCGGGGCCGTCACAGCAAGCTCTTGATCCTGGCGCGGAGCATCCGTGCAAGTAACTCCGTCTGCTTCGAGTCGAACCCGATCTCTCCACATCGGTCTGGCCACTCTCGCGCCGCGTCCACCAAGGAATCAATCATCGCGTTGGTGGCGCGGGGCCGAAGGCCGAGTCGTTCCCCGGAGTCCACGAAGTGGTTCCGTGTCAGCTTGTTGGAGCGCCCGAAAAGGCTCAGAGCCATGGGGTCTCGCCAGCCGGCGTAGGGCTGGGTGCAGAGCAGGTCGTACGCGGGAGTCGGTTGCCATACTCCGTCCGGGCTGAAGATCGACAAGTTCTTGCCGTGCAGGTCACCGTTGCCGATCAGCCACGAAAAGACCACGGTTCTGAACAGTTCCGCAATGGCGGCGACCCTGGAGCCACCACCGCGCGCGCAGGCCTCACCGAGGTTGACCAGGGCGGCTTCGGTCTTGATGCGGTACTTGGACGCGGGGTAGACATCGGTGATCTGACAGGCATCTTCTTGGGCGATGGGTTCCCCGGCCGCGCGGTCGAACCGGTCCACCAAAAGTGCGCTGCGGCCATGGGAATCGTGGAGAAGTGTGGTGTTGGCGACCCGCAGCCCGCACGCCGACGCCATCGTCATGAAGAAGTGTTCGTTCTCGACGAGCCGGGGATAACTTGCGGGATTCAGCTTCAGGATGGCGGCGCCGGATGGGGTCCGAGCGGGTGTCGACAACATTCCGGCGCTGACCTTGGGTTGCACTCCGGCGAGGCCGACCGGGTCGGCCTCGACCGAGCCGGTCAGTCTGGTGAATACGGCGTGAAAGTCGTTGTCAAGCTGGGGATTGAACATGGGATCGGGCCGGACCGGTTCCGCTCCGCTCGGATACACACGAACGTTGCCGGTTGTGTCGGCCCCGATGGCCAGTAGCAGCGTGAAGTGATCGTCGGCGGAGGTCTTGGTCGAGGACGTGACGACGCCGAGGCGCACGCCTTCCGGAAGCAGCCCGGCGAAGAATGCGGGAACCGCGCCGCCGGTGGTGCGCAGCGGGTACTCGTTGGATCGCAGGAGCGACCACGAGACGGATCGGGCGCGGAGGTTGCCCGCACTCAGATCCTGATCAGCGAGGTAGTCGAAGCTGACTGTGTCTCCGCGCTCGCGACTCAGTCGGGCCGCGGGGTCGTTGCCGATGTAGACGTCGGCGGCGTTGATCTCGCGGAGGTCGACCGCGCCGGGGCGCGTCATTCAGCCGCCGTGCTCACGTCCAGGCGCAGCCCCAGGATCTCCGCGATCTCCAAGACCGAAGCGATCTTCGTCGCACCGCTACCGCGCTCCAAGGATTGGACGCTGGAACGGGACACCCCGGCCAGGTCGGCCAGCATCTGCTGGGTCAGTCGCAAGGTGATCCGCCGCTCGGCAAAGAGCCGTCCTATGCGTGCTAATTCAGGCATAGGACTATCGCGGCGAGGATTGCTTCGCCTCGGACCGGCCATGTCACTCCTTATGCATGGAAAGCCACGCATTAGCTAGTCTGACGTCGATCCGGCCGTCCGTCAAGAGCTTAAGCGTGAATTTTCAGGCATAACGCCCGCAGGGAACTCTCGCGACCACGCGTCCGCAACTCGCCACCCCCGTCTCCCGCCCGCTGCTACCGTGCGGAGATCCGGCGCCGTAGCCGTCGTGTCACAGCCCGCTGCTAACGTGCCCACCGTACGAAAGCGGGGGATATGAACACGTGCTCGTCATGCCGAATGCGCAGCATCGTCGCCGGTGAACGGTACCGATGACCGCGCCCGCGCCGCAGCGCCTGCTCACCCCGTCGAAGGTGACGGCCTGGCTGGACTGCCCGCACTACCTGGCGCTGTGCGCCCAGGTCGACGACGGCGCCCTGCCGAGACCGGAGTACCGCTTCGGGTCGTTCGCCGAGTTGCTCCTGAACAAGGGCCTCGCGCACGAACAGGACTGCCTGGCCGACTACCGTAGCCAGGGCAAGAGCATCCTCGAGGTCCCGGAGAAGGCCAAGGGCCAAACCTTCGCCGCGTGGACGGAAGCCACCGGGAACCCGCTCGCCGATTACGACGTGGTTTATCAGATGCCGTTCGTCCACAACGGGATTCGCGGCGTCGCCGATTTCGTGGTGCGCGTGCGGGATCCCGAGACGGGCGAGTTCAGCTATGAACCGGTCGACGCCAAGCTCACCCGCACCGACGCCAGGCCCGGCCATGTGCTGCAGCTGTGCTTCTACGCCGACGCCATCGAGGCGCTGACCGGACGGCGCCCCGAGCACATGCACATTTGGCTGGGCTCCGGGCGCACGGAGACCCTGCGGGTCCGTGACTTCCAGCCCTATTGGCGCCGGCTGCAACGGCAACTCGCCGCGGCCCTGGCCGGTGGGCCCGAAGACGGCACCGTTCCCGAACCCTGCGCCCACTGTGATTTCTGCGAGTTCCAACCGACCTGCGAGATGCACTGGCGGGACGCCGATTCGCTGATCTACGTGGCCAACATCCTCAAGCCCGACCGGACCGCACTGGTCGAGGCGGACATCGCCACGTTGGCCGCACTCGCCACCGCCGACGGTCCACTGGAAGGTGTGGCCCCCGAACGGCTGGCCCGGCTGCGCGTCCAGGCGGCGCTGCAGGTGACCGCACGCCACCAAGAGGGCACTCGTCCGCCCTTCGAGGTGATCGCCGAGGGTGAACCGCCCTGGGGCCACGGCTTCGAGACGCTGCCGGGACCCGATGCCGGCGATGTGTTCCTCGACTTCGAAGGCCATCCGTTCTGGCGCGCCGACAGCGGACTGTTCTTCCTGTTCGGGCTCGTGGAGCAGGATTCGGGCGGTCAGTGGCAGTACCGGTGCTGGTGGGCGCACGACCTCGCCCAGGAGGCCGTCGCGGTCGAGGCGCTCGTCGACTACATGGCCCACCGCCGCGAGCAATTCCCCGGCATGCACGTCTACCACTACAACCACACCGAACGCTCGTCCCTGCAGCGAATGGCGGAGACCCACGGTGTTGCGGAACTCGCGCTGGCCGCACTCATCGACACCGGCGCCTTCGTCGACCTGTTACTGGTGGCGCGCAACAGTATTCAGGTGGGAACCGAGTCCTACGGACTCAAGCACCTGGAACGCCTGACCGATTATGAACGCAGCCACGAGATCGATCAGGGTGCCGGTGCGGTGGTCCAGTACGAGCACTACATGGCCGAGCCCAACCAGACCGACCTCGACGCCATCGCCGCCTACAACGAGGACGACGTGCGGGCCACCTTGGCGTTGCGGGACTGGCTGGTCGCGCACCGCCCACCCGAGTTGCCCTGGCGTGCCGCAGTTATCGAACCGGACCCCGGGATCCCGGAACTCGACGAGATCGTCGCCCGGCTGCACGCATTTCCGCCGGGCACCGACGAGCACAATCTCGGGGACCTGCTGTGCTACTGGCGCGACGAATGGTTCGCCTACGTGGCGCCCAAGAAGGTGAAGCTCGCCGCCGATCCGCTGGACCTGCTGGATGACGCCGAAGCCATCGCCGATCTGAGCCCCGTCGGCTTGATGGAGCGGCTGGGAAAGAGGGGCACGCCGATCACACCGGCGATGCGATTCACCTTCCCCGCACAGGAACTCGAACGTCTCCCCGCCAGCGGTGGGTCCGTCATGATCGCCACTTCGCCGGACGAATGGCGATCGGCCAGTATCGACCGGTTGGACCGCGCCGGCCACACTCTCGATCTGCTCTGGAACGAGGAGCTACAGGAGTCCGGCTGCTGTCCGCGCGCGGCGGTGTTGCACGACTGGGTCCCCACCAAACCCAAACCCGAGGCGCTGCAGGCGTTCGCCGAAGACCTCCTCGACGGCCGCGGCCCCAACCCGGTGACGCTGGCCCTGCTGCGTCGCGACCTGCCGCGGTTCACCGACCGGACCCACCGGGTGTTCGTCGACGATCTCGACGACATGACCGACTGGGTCACCCGGCTCGATCACAGTGTGGTCGCGGTGCAGGGCCCGCCGGGCACCGGAAAGACCTACCGCGGAGCACGATTGATCCGAGCGTTGGTGCGCGCCGGGCAGCGCGTCGGCATCACCGCGGTCAGCCATCACGCGATCGCGAACCTGCTCGAGGGCGTCGTGGAGGCGTTCACCGAATCCGGTGAGCTTGAACTGCTATCGGCAGTGTGTAACCCCGGTGGCAGCTCCGTGCATCGACTATCCGGCGTGACCTACGGCGGCAACAACAAGTGCGCGCGCGACGAGTACAACGTGGTCGCGGGCACCACCTGGCTGTTCTCCAACCCGGTCATGCGCGACGCCCCGGTGGACGTGCTGCTGATCGACGAGGCCGGCCAACTGGCCCTGGCCGACGCGTTGGCGGCCTCCGGCGCGGCGCACAATCTGGTGCTGCTCGGGGACCCGCTGCAGCTGCCCCAGGTCGCGCAGGCCAGCCACCCGGGCATCTCCGGGCGCAGCGTGTTGGACCACATCGTGGGCGACGAGGTGCTGCTTCCCGAGGATCGCGGGGTGTTCCTGCGGGAGACCCGCCGCATGCACCCCGATGTCTGCGGGTTCATCTCCCGGCAGATCTACGCCGGCCGCCTGCACAGCTACGCCGACTGCGACCAGCAGTCGACGGTCGCCGGGACCGGGCTGCGATGGCTGCGGGTAGACCACGAGGGCAACCGCACGTGGTCGGTGCAGGAGGCCGATGCGATCGCCTCGGAGCTGATGCGTCTCCTCGGTACGCCCTGGACCAACCACAAGGGCGAGACAAAAGCCTTGCAGCCCAGCGACTTCATGGTCGTGGCGCCATACAACCTGCAGGTCAACGCCATTCGCGCTCGACTCGAACAAGACCCCGCACTGGCCGAGGTCCCGGTGGGCACCGTCGACAAGTTCCAAGGCCGCGAGGCCGCGGTGGTGTTCTTCAGCATGGCCGCCTCCAGCGGCGAGGACATCACCAGGGGAGTGGACTTCCTGTTCTCCCGCAACCGGCTCAACGTCGCGGTCAGCCGCGCCCGCTGCCTGGCCTACCTGGTCTGCACCGATGCGCTGCTGGATACCCGAGCCCGCACGGTCGAGGACATGCGGCTGGTGTCGACGCTGAATGCGTTCGTCGAGTCGGCGTCCTAACCCGCAGCCCACTCTTTGGCCCGCTCGAGCTCAGCGAGCCCGAAAATCTCGAGTTCACCGGGCACCATCCAGCCCAACACGTGCAGCGCGCGCACAATCCAGTCGGTGTCGGTGACGACGGCCATCCGCTTGAATGCGGCACGGTGCTTGATGAGCATGCCGAAGCCCATCTTGAGGTCCTCGACCAGCCCGCCAGCTCCGAAGCCCTCGTAGTCCGGGTCGATGACCTCGACGAACCTGATCTCGTCGGTCTCCAGCATCTCGCGCATCTTCGGTTCGAAGGCACGCATCTCGTCGCCGGTCACCGTGCCCGTGACACGGATCCCCGTCACGCCTTCGGGCATGTCAGACAGTATTTCGATCACAGCACCACCCCCGATGCGAAGTCCGAGAACCACGGTACTCCCGGAACATGCGCGCCGACCACTACTGCGGGTAGTACATGATGGAAGGCATGCGTGGAGCAAAGGTGAAGCACCCCCGCGGGGCCGTCGTCGCCGTCGTCGCCCTGGTCGTCGCCCTCCTGCTGGGCAGCCCAGCCGCCGGCCAGGCACACGCGGCCCCCGCAACGCCGGCCGGCGACGCCATCTCGATCGGTGATCCCGCCGCTCCCGGGCAGATCGACCTCTACCTGGATCCGCTGTGCTTCTACAGCGGAAAGATGATCCAGGAGCAGGGCCAGGCCATCGGCGAACGCATCGAGGCCGGCACCCTGCACGTCAACCTGCGCTTCGTGGACTTCCTCGACAAGCACTCGGCCAGCGGCAACTACGACTACCGGGCCATCTACTCCGCCTACGTGGTCGCCGCCCAGTCGCAGTCCAGCGACGTCACGTGGCGCTTCATCCAGCGCATCTTCGCCGCTGATCAGCAGCCCCGCCGCAACGGGCCCACCGACCTGACCAACGAACAGTTGGCGGCCCTCGCCAACGAAGCCGGCGCCCCGCCGCTGGCCCAGGAACTCATCAAGTGGGGCTTCCCGCTGGGCTACGACCCGCGCACCATCGCCGCCAACAACCTCGCCCAGCTGCGCCAGCTGCCGGAGTCCGGCGTGCCGCGCGTCGTGATCGACGGCCAGGCGGTCGACGGCCAATCGGACTGGCTGGCCCAGCTTCCGGGCTGAGCGGGCCCGCTACAAGTCCACTGGGGGGCGTTGGATGCTGCGCAGCAAACCATCCCAGTTGTTGCGCTCGACATAGCGCATGTACTCCGCACCCTTGGTGCCGTAGACGCCGCGGGGATCACCGTCGAGCACCCACCGGTGCTGGCGGTCAGCCTGCGCGGAAAGCCTGCGGTCCCGGCGCTTTCGCTCGGCCTCGGCCGCCTCCAGCTGTTGCCTCAGCGCCTTGCCGATCACGACGGCGAGCAGGACGACGAGGACCATCGCCAACCCGGCCAAGATCCACCAGAAGTACTTGATGATCACGCCGAGGAACAGCACCACGCCGATCACCCCCAGCGCGCCGCCGCCGGATTGACCTCCTGGAACGCTCATATCTCTCCTCCCGATCCCCGCCTCGCATGATGCCAGCACCCACCGACATCGGAGCGCGACAGTTAGGGAACAATCAACCGGCGCAACGCCTCCCGGAAATCGAGGTTCGGATTAGCCGCGGGTAGCGCCGCGCACACCTCGCGCAGGGCCTCGTCGACGCCGAGTCGCTGTCGGCGCGCGCCGTAGAGCGCGGCGATCGTCGGGGTGCGACTCTGCGCCTCGACGCAGTGCACGAACACCGTGCGCCCGTCGGCCCGCAGCGCCTCGATGGCCCGCACGGTATCCAGCAGGACGAAATCGAGGTTGGCGTTGTGACCCACCCGGTCGATCAGTCGGACCTCGAGATGCACCGCGTCGGGAACGTCGCTGTCGGCGATCCGGCACAGCGAGACGACCGCGTCGATGTCTTCGGCCAGGGCACCCAGCGAGCGCACCGAGCCGATCCACACCTGGTCGTCGTGCGGGTGCTGCCGCGGCGGCACCGTCGCGGCCCACGACGCGTAATCCGGTTCTGCCGTCGCACCTTTGCCGACAATACGATCCGCCAGCGTGGCCAACCCGCGGGTCGTCAGCCCCGGCCACCCGTGCAGCAACAACCGCCACTGCGCCGGCACCGCCGAGGCCCCGTACACCGCGCCCAGCAGGCCACCGGCGATGGCGGCCACCGTGTCAGTGTCCCCGCCGCCGCGGACCGCGGCCTCGAGCGCCAGACGCAGATGATCGGCGCGGAAGCTCTCCGCAGCGGGATCTTCGGTGGGCACCGGCGTCGTGCTGATCGCCGACCAGGCGCCCTGCAGCGCGGCGACCACCCAGCCGTTGTTGTGCGAGAAGTCCGCCGGCCGCGCGTTCTCGGCCGCGGTCAGGCGCTCCCGCCACACGTCCTGACGCTCGGAATCGAGCTGCCGCAGGCCAATCCGGACATCCAGCTCGCCGGTCAGCACCGCATGGCGGATCGCCGCGCACCACAGCACGCAGGCGTCCCCGGCGTCGGGGTCGAAATGCGTCAGCTCGCTGACCTCGCGCGCGGCCTGCACCAGCCCGGCCTCATCATCGAGATAGGCCAGCGCCACCGGCGCCGTACGCATCAGCGAGCCGTTGCCCGCGGTCCGCCCGCTCTGGGCGTGCAGGGCCGCGGATTCGGCGCGGGCCGTTGCCGCCGAGATCCCGATGCGCGCCGCGGCCGAGAGCACCGAGCGGGTCTGGATCCCAACGTCTTTGGCGGTGCGCGCCCATTGCTCCCACCGCTGCACGATCGAGTCCTGAGACGGCGCCACGCGCAGATCGGCGCCGGTGGCAGCGACCTCCGCGATGGCGATCGCCATGGACGTGTCGTCGGTCCACTCGCCGGGCGCGAACGGGCCCAGCCCGCCGCCGATCATCGCGACCGGCTGCTCGTCGGTCATCGGGCGGCCGAACTCGTAGCCGGCGCCCAGGGCGTCCCCGGCCGCCGTCGCCACTAGCGTGCCGACGGCCCGATCACGCTGTGCGGTAGTCAGGTTCACGTTCATGTCACTCCGTTGTTGACTCACAGCGGGCCGACGTAGCCCTGGTCGCGCGCCCAGTCGACGACGACGGGCTTGGCGTCCAGACACAGGTGGTCGACCGCGGACATCAGGACGATCGCCGACTCGGCCGGCGCGAACCCGGTGTTGGCGAGCTTGCCGAGCACCAGCGGGGGAGCGACCCCGTGGCGCAGTTCGTGACACAGCTCCTTGCCGATGTCGATCATGTCGATCATCGACGAGTACCAAACCCCGGCGTTGTCGAGCTCGGTGATGAAGTCGTACTGATCGGCCCGGGCCGGACCGGCCAGCACCACCGACGCGGATACCGCGAGCACCGCTGCTGTTCCCCCACGCATTATTTCCCCCTCGGATAGCGCTTGGCGCGAAGGTTAGACCACGGCACCGACAAGGCTCGGGAGTGCGAGGTGCCCACCTCCGAGCGACACTGCGCGACACGTGTCGCGCGGAGGCGGGCAATTCCAACACCGAAAGCTTCCGGCGCCGAGCGCGACCCGAACTTGTCGGTGGCCCATGCCAACCTGTCCTCCACGGGGAACGCGGTCAGGTTCGCGTTCGAGGAGGGGAGACCAAAGTGACTGACTTCAAAGGACACTCGACACCGGCGCCGGGTTGGCATCCGGACCCCGGCGGGCAGCCCGGCCAGCGCTACCACGACGGCCGACGGTGGACCCAACACTTCGTGCCGACGCCGCCGCCCGCGCAGCCGCCGCCGGCCGTAGCCGTGGCGGTGTCCACCGGCGGGGGCGCGAACCACGCGTTGCATGCCGTGTTGACGCTGCTGTCCTGCGGGCT
>JAEWRC010000079.1 GCA_023460175.1 Actinomycetes bacterium | reverse complement strand
GAGCAGTACCGCGACGCGGCCGCCGATCGGGACCCGCCGCGGCGCGGCGCGCTCAGTCCGGCGCGGCGAGCTTCTGGGTGAGCTGCACCCACTTGGCGAGCAGCTGTTCGGCCGCCCCGGAATCGATGGCCTCGGCGGCGCGGGCCAACCCAGACTCCCACGACGGCAGCCAGTCCGCGCCCGAGGAGAGCCCAGCGTGGGCCACCATCGCGCCGGCGGCGTTGAGGACCACGGCGTCGCGCACCGCGCCCTTGGCGCCGGCGAACAGCGACCGCGCCACCTCCGCGTTGAACGCCGCGTCGCCCCCGCGAAGCTCCGAGAGTTGCGCGCGCTTGAAACCGAAGCCGGCCGGGTCGAAGGTCAGCCGGTCGATGGTCCCGGCCTGTACCCGCCAGATCGTCGAGGTCGTCGTCGTGGTGAGTTCGTCGAGGCCGTCGTCCCCGTGCACCACCAGCACACTGCTGCGCCGGGTGGCGAACACGCCGGCCATCACCTCGGCCAGATCCCCGAACGCGCAGCCGATCAGCCCCGCGCGCGGCGCCCCGGGGTTCGTGAGCGGACCCAGCAGGTTGAACACCGTCGGGACGCCGATCTCCCGACGGGGCGCGCCGGAATGCCGGAACGACGGGTGGAACTTGGCCGCGAAGCAGAAGCCGATACCGAGTTCGGCGATGCAACGCGCCACCTCGTCGGGTCCCAGGTCGATGCGCACCCCGAGCGCCTCGAGGGTGTCCGCGCCGCCGGACAGCGACGACGCCGCGCGGTTGCCGTGCTTGATCACGGGCACGCCGCAGGCCGCGACCACGATCGCGGCCATGGTGGATAGGTTGACGGTGTGCGCGCCGTCGCCGCCGGTGCCGACGATGTCGACGGCCTCGATGCCGGTCTGCGCGGTCGGCAGGTGTACGGCGTGCGCCAGCATCACCTCGGCCAACTCGTTGACTTCCGCGGAGGTCGGGCGCTTCATCTTCATGGCGACCCCGAACGCGGCGATCTGCGCCGGCGTGGCCGCCCCGGTCATGATCTGTTCCATCGCCCAACCGGCCTCCCCGGCGGCGAGTGGTTGCAGTTCGGTCAGGCGGCCCAGGATCGTCGGCCAGGCGGGAGCGGCGGATTCCGGCCGCGCGGCGGTGTCAGTCACAACCCCGATATTCCCACGTCGGGGCTCGCCCGGGGCATCTGGGAGGGCGACACTTGGGCCCAAATGCATCCCCGGGTGGAGTTCGACAACTACAAAGCGTCATACTTCTAGGCGTGACGAGTGCTGTGGGTACCTCTGGGACTGCAATCACGTCGCGCGTGCATTCGCTGAACAGGCCAAACATGGTCAGTGTCGGCACCATCGTGTGGCTTTCCAGTGAGCTGATGTTCTTCGCTGGACTGTTCGCGATGTACTTCGTCGCGCGCGCACAGGCCGGCGGCGAGTGGCCGCCGCCCCCGACCGAGTTGAACCTCGCGTTGGCCGTACCGGTGACGTTGGTGCTGATCGCATCGTCGTTCACCTGTCAGATGGGCGTGTTCGCCGCCGAGCGCGGCGACGTCTTCGGCCTGCGTCGGTGGTACTTCATCACCCTGCTGATGGGCACGTTCTTCGTCATGGGGCAGGGCTACGAGTACATCCACCTGGTGCAGCACGGGACGACGATCCCCGGTAGCGCATACGGCTCGGTCTTCTACATCACCACCGGCTTCCACGGCCTGCACGTCATCGGCGGTCTGGTCGCCTTCGTGCTGCTGCTCGTGCGCACCACGATGAGCAAGTTCACGCCGGCGCAGGCCACCGCGGCGATCGTTGTGTCGTATTACTGGCACTTCGTCGACATCGTCTGGATTGCGCTGTTCGCCACGATCTACTTCGTCCGATAGTTCACGCGGCCATGAACAGGAGAGCTCGGTTGAATATCTCGCGCTTGATCGGATCGGCCAACGGTGACCGGTCCCGGCGGCGGTGGCGCCGCCGTCTGACGGCCGGGACGTTGCTGCTGATCGCTTTGGCGCTGGCGGGCGGTCTGGCCGCCGTGCTGACGCCCAAGCCTCAGGTGGCGGTCGCCGACGAATCGCAGTCGGCACTGATCCGCACTGGTAAGCAGCTCTACGAAACGTCGTGCATCAGCTGCCACGGCGCCAACCTGCAGGGCGTGCACGACCGCGGCCCCAGCCTGGTCGGCGTCGGCGAGGCGGCCGTCTGGTTCCAGGTCTCCACCGGCCGGATGCCGGCGATGAGCCTGCACCAGCAGGCGCCGAAGAAGCCGGTGAACTTCGACGAGCACCAGACCGACGCGCTGGGCGCCTACATCCAGGCCAACGGCGGTGGCCCGCTGGTGGTCCGCGATGCCAACGGTGAGATCGCCCAGGAGTCGCTGACCCACGGCAATCTCGCGCGCGGCGGTGACCTGTTCCGGCTGAACTGCGCCTCGTGCCACAACTTCACCGGTCAGGGTGGCGCGCTGTCGTCCGGTAAGTACGCGCCGGCCCTCGGTGACGCCAATCCGCAGGTGATCTACACCGCGATGCTCACCGGGCCGCAGAACATGCCGAAGTTCTCCGACCGGCAGCTGACCCCGGAAGAGAAGACGGACATCATCAGCTACGTCCGCAACGTCTCCGAGGCCAAGAGCCCCGGCGGTTACGGCCTGGGTGGGCTCGGACCGACGTCCGAGGGAATGGTGATCTGGATCCTCGGCATCACCGTGATGATCGGAATCACAATGTGGATCGGGGCAAGGGCATGACCGACAACCAGGGTGCGACACCGACCGACGAACAGTTGGCGGCGATGTCGCGAGAAGAGCTGCTCGCACTCGGCGGCAAGCAAGACGGTGTCGACATCGTCTTCAAGGAGCCCCGCTGGCCCATCGAGGGCACGCGGGCCGAGAAGCGCGCCGAGCGCTCGGTGGCCGGCTGGCTGCTGTTCGGTGGGCTGAGCGGGCTGGCGCTGCTGCTGGTATTCCTGTTCTGGCCTTGGGAATTCGATCCGGACAGCTGGTGGTACGCCCTGGCCACGCCGATGTACGGCCTGACCTTCGGGCTGTCGATCCTGGCGATCGGCATCGGCGCGGTGCTCTTCCAGAAGAAGTTCATCCCGCAGGAGATCACCATCCAGGACCGCCACGACGGTGCGTCCTCGGAGTTCGACCGCAAGACCATCGTCGCCAACCTGACCGACGCCCTCGAGGGGTCGACCATCAAGCGGCGCAAGATCATCGGCGCCTCGATGGGCCTGGGCCTGGGCGCCTTCGGACTCGGCACGCTGGTGGCCTTCACCGGCGGGTTGATCAAGAACCCGTGGAAGCCCGTCGTGCCGACCGCCGAGGGCAAGAAGGCGGTCCTGTGGACCTCCGGGTGGACCCCGCGCTACCACGGCGAGACCATCTACCTCGCCCGCGCGACCGGCGACAGCCACTCCCCGTTCATCAAGATGCGTCCCGAGGACATCGACGCCGGCGGCATGGAAACCGTGTTCCCGCTGCGTGATTCCGACGGCGACGGCACCACCGTCGATTCGCATCACAAGCTGACGGCGATCCAGATGGGCGTCCGTAACCCGGTCATGCTCATCCGCATCAAGTCGCAGGACATGAGCCGCGTGGTCAAGCGGCAGGGCCAGGAGAGCTTCAACTTCGGCGACCTGTTCGCCTACACGAAGGTCTGCTCGCACCTGGGCTGCCCGTCGTCGCTGTACGAGCAGCAGAGCTACCGCATCCTGTGCCCGTGCCACCAGTCGCAGTTCGACGCGCTGGAGTTCGCCCGCCCGACGTTCGGTCCGGCCGCACGTGCACTGGCGCAGCTGCCCATCACGATCAACACCGAGGGCTACCTGGTGGCCAATGGTGACTTCATCGAACCTGTCGGTCCGGCCTTCTGGGAGCGCAAATCATGAGTCCGAAACTCGGCGAGGTAATGGCCAAACAGGGCGACGCGATCGACTCTCGCTACCACCCCTCGGCGGCCGTTCGACGCGGAATCCTCAATAAGGTCTTCCCCACGCACTGGTCGTTCCTGCTGGGCGAGATCGCGCTGTACAGCTTCATCGTCCTGCTGATCACCGGCGTCTACCTGACGCTGTTCTTCGACCCGTCCATGGCCCACGTCGTCTACGACGGCGTGTACCAGCCGTTGCGCGGCGTCGAGATGTCCCGCGCCTACGAGACGGCGCTGAACATCAGCTTCGAGGTCCGCGGCGGCTTGTTCGTCCGGCAGATCCACCACTGGGCCGCGCTGCTGTTCGCCGCGTCGATCATGGTGCACCTGGCGCGCATCTTCTTCACCGGTGCGTTCCGGCGGCCGCGTGAGGCCAACTGGGTGATCGGTTCGCTGCTGCTGATCCTGGCGATGTTCGAGGGCTTCTTCGGCTACACGCTGCCCGACGAACTGCTGTCCGGCACCGGCCTGCGCGCCTCGTTCTCCTCGATCACCCTGGGCATGCCGGTGATCGGCACCTGGCTGCACTGGGCGCTGTTCGGCGGTGACTTCCCGGGCGAGATCATCATCCCGCGGATGTACGCGCTGCACATCCTGCTGCTACCCGGCATCATGCTGGCACTCATCGGCGCCCACATGGCCCTGGTGTGGTTCCAGAAGCACACCCAGTTCCCCGGCCCCGGCCGCACCGAGAAGAACGTCGTCGGCGTGCGCGTCATGCCGGTGTTCGCGGTGAAGTCCGGTGCGTTCTTCGCGATGACCGTCGGTGTCCTGGGCCTGATGGGCGGTTTGTTGCAGATCAACCCGATCTGGAACCTCGGTCCCTACCGACCATCGCAGATCTCCGCGGGTAGCCAGCCCGACTTCTACATGATGTGGACCGAGGGTCTGGCACGTATCTTCCCGAACTGGGAGCTCTACCCGGGCAACTACACCATCCCGGCCTCCACCTGGGTGGCGCTGGGCATGGGTGCGGTGTTCGGGCTGCTGATCGTATGGCCCTACCTGGAGAAGAAGTTCACCGGCGACAACGCGCACCACAACCTGTTGCAGCGGCCGCGGGACGCTCCGGTTCGCACCGGCATCGGCGCGATGGCCATCGCGCTGTATCTGGTGCTGACCTTCTCCGCGATGAACGACCCCATCGCGCTGAAGTTCCACATCTCGCTGAACGCGACGACCTGGATCGGCCGCATCGGCGCGGTGGTGCTGCCGCCGCTGATCTTCTTCATCGCCTACCGGTGGGCCATCGCCCTGCAGCGCAGCGACCGCGAGGTGCTGGAGCACGGCATCGAGACCGGCATCATCAAGCGGCTGCCGCACGGTGCCTACATCGAGCTGCACCAGCCGCTGGGCCCCGTCGACGAGCATGGTCATCCGATCCCGCTCGAGTACCAGGGGGCGGCACTGCCGAAGAAGATGAACAAGCTGGGCTCCGCCGGCGAACCGGGTTCGGGCAGCTTCCTGAGACCGGATCCGCTCGAAGAGGATCGGGCGCTCGGCGAGGCCGCCCACGCCTCGGAGCACCGGGCTCTCTCCGCGCTCAAGGAGTACCAGGACCGCGAGCACGGCGGCAACGGCAACGGATCCGACGGGCACCACTAGCCGTCGACCGCGACAACAACGGTTCAGGGCCGTCACCGGATTCCGGTGACGGCCCTGATCTTTCGGGCCAGGTCGACCTTTCCGGCCAGGTCGACCTTTCGGGCCAGGTCCACCCGGCGGGCCAGGTCCACCCGGCGGGCCAGGTCCACTCGGCGGGCGACGACCGCGAGGTTCAACGGGATCCGCGGCGCTCCCGGCGGCAGCGTCCAGCCCTGCGCTCCCAGGCGCCAAGTTCCCGGGCGCCAACTCCTCGATGGCCGGCCAGTCCATGTGCGGGCCCGCCCCACTCCCCTCCCCCGCCGGATACTCGTGGTGAGACTTGCCGTCAGTCTGGGACGCCGAACCTGCGGTTTCATCCGCCGCGGCGTCGCGTCGCGTATGAAACCGCACAACCGGCGAGCCAGGCCAGGCGGCGGGAAGTCACCGCGACCGGTCGTCTACCGCGACTGTGCGAATTCATCCACCGCAGCGGCGCGTCGCGTATAAAACCGCACAACCGGCAAGCCAGGCCAGGCGGCAGGAGGTCACCGCGGCCGCGGCACGCCGGGGCGTCAGGCGCCTGAGCCGACCTGAGCCTGCAACTCGCGCAGGAAGTACAGCGGGATGACGACCATCGCGGCGGTGACGACCGCGGCCACCCCGTACAGCACCCAGGACGCCACGACGGAGTCGACGGCCATCAGGTGCGTGGCAATCGCGACGGCACACATCGCGACACCGGCGGCGGTCAGCACCGAAAGTCCGCAACGCAGCCAGATCCGGTCCAGCGCAGCGGCATTCGGTGCGCTCGCGCGTGGGTTACCGGCCGTGGCCACCGGGGCCGCGGTTCGCACCGGGACGGCCGAACCGGCCGCGGCCGGCGCTGCCGGGGCGGCGGACGAGGCGCCCGTGCCCGCCTTGCGGGCCCGCAGCAGCAGCGGGACCGCGGCCACGATCACCGCGGCCGAAATCGCGATCACGGTGTAGAGCAGCCAGGGCGTCCCGCCGCCGTCGGTGTCCTGCTGGCCGCTCCGTCCCAGGTCGGCCAACGCCACCCCGGCCGCCACGAACAGGCCCAGGACCAGCAGCCACACCACCGCGCACGCGGCCATCAGGGTTCGGTCGAGGTTCTCCGGGGATCGGAACAGGTCAGCGCCCGGACGTGAGTTCATGGCTTCTCGGATACCCCTCAGCAGCTCGTCTGCGCCGCGTTGCCGGAATTCGACGACAGCACGGTGCCGTCGCTGGTGGTGATCGAGCAGTTCAGCTGGCTCACCAGGAACAAGCTGGACGCCTGGACCGAGCCGACCTCGGACTGCGAGATCGGCGTGACGGTCAGCGACCACGGGATGTACACGTTGCGTTGGGTGCGCCGGCGGCCCGAGGCGTCGACGTAGGTCACCGAGATGATGTCACCGGGGGCCTTGGTGCCGGTCACCGAATAGGTGACCTGGCGCGGCCCGCTGCGGGCCGTCGTCGTCGGTGGCGGCGGCTCCTCGGTGGTCGCCGGCGGCGGGGGCGGTTCCTCGCTCGGCGGCGGAGGCGGCGGCGGGGGCGGCTCCGGCACCACCGTGACCGTCTCCGGCGGTGGAGGGGGCGGCGGCTCGGGCGGTGGAGGCGGGGGTGGTTCCTCGCTGGGCGGCGGAGGCGGCGGGGGCGGCGGCTCGGGCGTGG
>JAEWRC010000078.1 GCA_023460175.1 Actinomycetes bacterium | reverse complement strand
CCGGGGCGGGCCGACGGCCCCGACACCTGGACGTCGGGCACCCTGTTCCCGCAGTCGTCGAAGAAGCTGGCCCGGGTCATCAACGGCGCCAGCGGCAAACGGCCGCTGGTGATCCTGGCGAACCTGTCCGGGTTCGACGGCTCCCCGGAGTCCATGGCCAAGTTGCAACTCGAGTACGGCGCCGAGATCGGCCGCGCCATCGTGAACTTCCGCGGCCCCATCGTGTTCAGCGTGATCTCGCGCTACCACGGCGGCGCCTACGTGGTGTTCTCGAAGTCGCTGAACGCCAACCTGGAGGTCTCGGCCGTCACGGGTTCGCGGGCGTCGGTCATCGGCGGCGCCCCGGCGGCGGCGGTGGTGTTCACCCGCGAGGTCCGCGACCGGGTGCGCCGCCATCCCGAGGTCGTCGAACTCGAACGGCAGATCGCCGCGGAGAGCACCGACGAGCAGCCCCTGCTCCAGCACCGGTTGCACCAGCTGACCGCACAGGTCACCACGGAGATCCAGGCGATCGTGGCCCGCGAGTTCGACGACATCCACACCGTCGAACGCGCGCTGCAGGTCGGTTCCATCGACCACATCGTGGCGCCGCCGGATCTGCGGCCCTACCTCATCTCGGCCGTGCAACGCGGGCTCGAGCGGACCTACAGCGAAACCGTTCTCACAGAAGGAAACTGACATGCAGAAAGTCGTCATCACCGGGCGGGGCATCGTGTCTTCGCTGGGCAACTCGGTCAAGGAATACCTCGACGGGCTGCGCAACAACGCCACGGGCATCCGCCCCATCCAGTGGCCGAACGAACCCGAGCCGGCCTGGTTCGGCGCCGTCCACGACTTTGATCCCACGCCGTGGATCAACGAAAAGGTCATCGACGGCACCGACATCTTCGCGCAGTTCGCGCTGGCGGCCGGCGAGCAGGCCCGGATCGACTCCGGCATCGAGGAGTTCGACGAGGACCGCACCGGCGTCGTCGTCGGCACCAGCATGGGCGGCACCCGCTCGCTCAGCGAGGCGCAGCGCGACTACGAGCAGCAGGGCGCCCAAGGCGTCAGCCGCAAGATGATGCTGCGCATCCTGACCAACATGGCGGGATCGCAGCTGGCCATGCGGTATTCGCTGCACGGGCCGCTGCTCACGGTCGCGACCGCGTGCGCCTCCTCGATCGACGCGATCGGCAACGCCACCCGGTTGATCCGGCTCGGCGAGGCCGACGTGGTGCTGACCGGCGGCTCCGAAGCGGTGTCGCACGGTCAGGGCGACTTCGCGCCGGCGTACTTCATCGGCCAGTCCCGCTACGGGATGCTCTCCGGTAGCAAGGATCCCAAGCGCACGCTGACCCCGTTCGACAAGGACCGCACCGGCATCGTGATCGGCGACGGCAGCGCCATGTTCGTCATCGAGAGCGAGGAGCACGCCCGCGCCCGCGGCGCCCGGATCCTCGCCGAGATCGTCGGCTACGCCGCGCTGGCCGACGGGCCGCACCCGTCGGCCCCCGACCCGAGCGGCAAGTGGGAGGCCAAGGTCATGCGCAAGGCGCTGGCCAACGCCGGCATCGAACCGACCGACATCGGCGCGCTGTACGCCCACGCCACCGGGACGCCGAAGGGCGACGAGGCCGAGATCCGTGCCATCAACGCCGTGCACGGCGGTCGGGATCTGCCGGTGACGGGCATCAAGGGGCACACCGGGCACACCGGTGCGGCCTCGGGCGCCATGAGCATCATCGCCGCCCTCGAGACGTTCGAGAGCGGCCTGCTGCCCAACGCCGCGGGCACCGACACCGTGGACCCCGAGGTCGACTTCCGGGTCATCACGCACGAGCCGGCCGAGGTCGCGGCCGAACACATCCAGATCAACGCGTTCGGGTTCGGCGGTCAGAACGCGTCGATGATCCTGCGCCGGCCCTCGGCCTGACCGCACACACACTCTGCAGTTCTCACGAAAGGGACAACGATGGGCAACCTGAGCTACGACTTCTCCGAGAAATCGGTCATCATCACCGGCGCCGCCCGCGGCATCGGGTTGGAACTGGGTACCTTCTTCGCCGACGCCGGCGCGCGCACCTACCTGGTGGACGTCGACGGCGACGAACTCGAGATCGCCGCCAAGCAGGCCGGCGGCACGGCCGTGGTGGCCGACGTGGGCAAGTCCGCCGACGTGAAGGCCGCGGTGAACCGCGTGGTCGAGGAGACCGGTCGGGTCGACATCGTGGTCAACAACGCGGGCGTGCTGCGCGACAAGGTCGTGTGGAAGATCAGCGACGAGGACTGGGAAGAGGTCCTGAATGTCCACGCGGGCGGCGCTTTCCGCTTCACCCGCGAATGCGTCCCGCACTTCCGGGAACGCTCCTTCGGCCGCATCATCAACGTGACCTCCTACACCGGGTTGCGCGGCAACACCGGCCAGTCCAACTACGGCGCGGCCAAGGCCGGGATCATCGGCTTCACCAAGACCGTCGCCAAGGAACTCGCCCGCTTCGGCGTCACCGTCAACGCCATCTCCCCGAACGCGGAGACCCGCATGGTGGCCTCCATCCCGGCGGACAAGAAGGCCGAGCTGGCGGCCAGCATCCCGCTGGGCCGCTTCGCCCAGCCCAGCGAGATGTGCCCGGCCGTGGGCTTTTTGGCCTCCGAAGAGGCCGGCTACATCACCGGGGTGGTTCTCCCGGTCGACGGCGGGTTCTCGATGTGAGTGCCCTGACCTTCGATTCCCTGGTCGAACAGAACGACCTGGACCTCGGCACCGGCCGGTGGATGACCATCGACCAGAAACGCATCGACGCGTTCGCCGACATCACCGAGGATCCGCAGTGGATCCACGTGGACACCGAGCGGGCGGCGGCCGGCCCGTTCGGCAGCACCATCGCCCACGGGTACCTGACCATGTCGCTGATCGCGCCCGTGCTCAACGACCTGTTCGTGGTCGAGGGCGCCAAGGCGTCGATCAACTACGGCGCCAACAAGGTTCGTTTTCCCGCGGCCGTGCCGTCGGGATCTCGGCTGCGCGGGCACCTGAAACTGACCAAGGCCGAACGGGTGGCCGGCGGGGTGCAGGCCTTCCTGCAGGTGACGATGGAGATCGAGGGCGGCGACAAGCCCGCCTGCGTCGCCGACATCCTGATCCGGCTCAGCGACCAAGGATGACTGCACCGATGACATGTGAAGCGGGTGACGCGTGATGAAGGCTTTCCGGATCCACTCCTACGACGGACCACAGTCGTTGGTGCTCGACGATGTACCCGAACCCGACCGCACCGACGACGTCGCGGTGGTGCGGGTGATGGCGATCGGGGTCAACTTCCCCGACCTGCTGGCCACCAAGGGGCAGTATCAGGTCAAGCCGGAGCCCCCGTACACCCCGGGCTGCGAGGTGGCCGGCGTCGTGGAATGGGCGCCCGAGGGCTCGGGGTGGAGCGCCGGTGACCGGGTCATGGCGTTCATCTGGCAGGGCGCCTACGCCGAATATGTCGGGATCCCGCTGAACCATCTGGTGGCGATCCCCGACGCGATGGGCTTCGACACCGCGGCCGGTCTGGTGGTGAACCACCACACGGTGCACTACGCGCTGGCCCGCCGCGGTCAGGTGGCCCCCGGCGAATCGGTGCTGGTGTTGGGCGCGGCCGGCGGCATCGGCACCGCCGCGGTCCAGGTCGCCAAGGGCCTGCGGGCCCGCGTCATCGCCGGCGTGGCGAGCGAGGCCGACATCCCCGTCGCCGAACGGGCCGGCGCCGACGACGTCATCCTGCTCAACGAGGGCTACGCCCAACAGATCAACGACCTCACCGACGGCAACGGGGTCGACGTGATCCTCGACCCGCTCGGCGACTGGCTGTTCAACGAGGGCATCCGCGCCCTGGCCTGGGAGGGCCGGATCCTGGTGGTGGGCTTCGCCGCCGGGGACATCGCGACGCTGCGCACCAATCGTCTGCTGCTGCGCAATGTTTCCGCCGTCGGCGTGGCCTGGGGTGCGACCCTGGAAAAGGATCCCGCGCTGCTGTCCTGGGGTGCGGAAAGCCTGCACCGGATGTACGCCGAGGGCAGCGTCAATCCGCAGATCGGGCACCGGTTCTCCTTCGGTGATCTGCCGCTGGCGCTGCAGAAGCTCGACGCCCACGAGATCCGCGGCAAGGCGATCATCGATCTCACCGGATCGGCGGGGATCGCTTCGTGACGGACCAAGTGAGCGCCACCGAGGCGCTGACCTCCGAACAGTTGGCCGGCGTCGAGGCGCTGCTGCGCGGCATCGACCCGGACCTGGTGCCCGACAAGTTGAGTGCCTCGCTGCTTTCAGGTGGCCGGTCGAACCTGACGTTCCGGCTCGACACCGGCGCCGCGCCGCTGATCCTGCGGCGGCCGCCGCTGGGGCATGTCCTCGAGACCGCGCACGACATGGGCCGCGAGTACCGGGTGATGTCCGCGCTGCACCCGACCGGGTATCCGGTGCCGAGGACGGTGTGCCACATCGAGGACAGCGATCTGCTCGGGGCGCCGTTCTACGTGATGGACCTCGTCGAGGGCACGGTGTTCCGTGACGATGACGACCTGGCGCGGTTGGATGCGGCCGACGCCGAGGCGCTGTCGTTCGGGTTCATCGACGCACTGGCCGAGCTGCACCTGATCGACTACGACGCGGTCGGGTTGTCGACCTACGGCCGCCCGGCCAACTACCTGGACCGCCAGATGAGTCGCTGGACAAAACAATTGGCGGCCTCGAAGTCCCGGGAGGTCGAGGGGTTCGAGGAGCTCGGGGCCCGGCTGTCCGCGCGCGTCCCGAGCACCGCGCGGTCGACGATCGTGCACGGAGACTTCCGGCTGGACAACGCAATCATCGACGAGGCCCGGCCGGGCACGGTGCGCGCCATCCTGGACTGGGAGCTGTCCACGCTCGGCGACCCGCTCACCGATCTGGGCCTGTTCTACCTGTACTGGCAGGGCTGGAGCGGGCTGGACAACCCGATCGCCGGCACCCCCGCCGACATTGCCGGCTACCCGTCCTGGGAGACGCTGGTGGAGCGCTACTCGCAGCGCACCGGCACACGGCTGCAACATTTTTCGTGGTACCGGGCGTTCGCCATCTTCAAGTTCACGGTGATCTGCGAGGGCATCCACTACCGCTTCACGCAGGGCGCCACCGTGGGCCCCGGGTTCGAACGGATCGGGCAGCTGGTCCCGCCGCTGGTGGCGCGCGGCCTGGAAATTCTCGACGACGACAGCTAGGAGCAGGTCATGGATTTCTCGTTGGACAGCCGCACCGAAGAACTGCGCGCGGACCTGCTCGACTTCATGGACACCCACGTCTATCCGGCCGAGGCGGCGTTCGCCGAGGCCGAGGCGGGCGAGGGCTGGGAGCGCCCGGCCGTGATGGCCGACCTCAAGCGCGAGGCCCGCCGCCGCGGCCTGTGGAACCTGTTCCTGCCGCACTCCCCGCTGGGCGCCGGCCTGTCCAACGTGCAGTACGCGCCACTGGCCGAGATCACCGGGCGCAGCCCGAACATCGCGCCGGAGGCCCTCAACTGCGCCGCCCCGGACACCGGGAACATGGAACTGCTGAGCATGTTCGCCACGCCCGAGCAGAAGACGCGCTGGCTGGACCCGCTGTTGGCCGGCGACATCCGCTCCGCGTACTGCATGACCGAACCCGACGTCGCATCGTCGGACGCGTCCAACGTCGAGCTGCGCATCGAAGCCACCCCGACCGGCTACCGGCTCAACGGCCGCAAGTGGTGGAGCACCGGTGTGCTCAGCAGCGACTGCAAGCTGCTGGTGGTGCTCGGGCTGAGCGACCCGGACGCCGACCGGCACTCGCGGCACAGCGTCGTGCTGGTGCCCAGCGACACCCCGGGCATCAAGATCGCGCGCGGCCTGCCGTCGTTCGGGATCTTCGACCGCGTGCACGGCGGCCACGGCGAGGTCGTCTTCGACGACGTCGAGGTGGGACCGGAGGCGCTGCTCGGCGAGCGCGGCAAGGGCTTCGCGCTCGGGCAGGCGCGGCTGGGCCCCGGCCGCATCCACCACTGCATGCGCCTGGTCGGCATGGCCGAGCGCGCGCTGGACCTGATGTGTCAACGCGCCGTGTCCCGGGTCGCGTTCGGCGCGCCGCTGTCGCAGAACGCCGACGTGCAGCGGGTCATCGCCAACGCGCGGGTCAACATCGACCTGGTCCGCACGCTGGTCCTGCGCACCGCCTGGCTGATCGACACCGTCGGGGCAAAGGGCGCGACCACCGAGATCTCGGCCATCAAGATCGCCGCGCCCCGGATGGCGCAGGACGTCATCGACGACGCCATCCAGTTGCACGGGGCCGGCGGCCTCACCGACGACTATCCGCTGGCGGCGCTGTTCACGACCGCGCGCGGGATGCGGTTCGCCGACGGCCCCGAGGAGGTGCACCGCATGGTGTTGGCGCGCCGGGAGCTCAAGCGGCACGCGACCGGGTAGACCCAGTTGTGAATTTTGCAAATTTGCCCCCTCGCATCCGTACTACTCTGGATGCGTGGAAAAGATGTTCGCCGGGGTACGGCTGCGCAGGCTCCGGGAGGAGCGCGGCCTGACCCAGGTGGAACTGGCCCGGATCCTGACCATCTCGCCGAGCTACCTGAACCAGATCGAGCACGACACCCGGCCATTGACCGTGACGGTGCTGGTGCGCCTGTCCGAGGTCTTCGGCATCGACCCGTCGTTCTTCAGCACCCGCGACACCGCGCGCCAGCTGGCCGAGCTGCGCGAGGCGTTGCCGGAGGCCGCGCCCGGAATCCCACTCGCGGCCGCCGACCTGCGCCAGCTGGCGACCTCGATGCCCGAGGTCACCGACGCCGTGATCGGCCTCTACCGGCGCTATCGCGACGCGATGGTGCACCTGGAGGCGCTGACCGACAGCCGCGCCGAAGCCCCGGCGCTGATGCCCCACGACCACGTCCGGGACTTCTTCTACCGGCACCAGAACTACGTCGACGTGCTCGACCGGCAGGCCGAGAAGCTCGCCGGGCGCCTCGCCGGCGACGGCGGCCGGGACACGCGGGCCCGGCTGCAGGACCACCTCGAGGTCCGGCACCACATCCGCGTCGTCACCGCGGCGCGCCAGGGCGACAGCGAGATGTACAACTTCGACGCCGACAAGGGCCTGCTGACCCTGGCCGCCGACCTGCACGCCGGCCAGCAGGCGTTCCGGATGGCGACGCTGATCGCCCTGCTGGAGGCCGCGGACACCATCGACGGGGTGCTCGACGCCGAGGCCTGGCCGGATGACACCACCCGCGAGCTGGCCCGCCTCGGGCTGGCGCACCACTTCGCCAGCGCCCTGATCCTGCCCTACACCGCGTTCTACACCGCCGCCGAACAGACCCGCTACGACGTCGAGGTGCTCGCCGAGCAGTTCGACGTCGGCTACGAGACCATCGCCCACCGGCTCAGCACGCTGCAGCGCACCGGCATGCGCGGCGTGCCGTTCATCTTCCTGCGGGTCGACAAGGCGGGCAACATCTCGAAACGCCAGTCCGCCACCAGCTTTCACTTCTCCCACACCGGCGGCACCTGCCCGCTGTGGAACGTCTACGACGCATTCGCGACGCCGGGCAAGGTCGACGTCCAGGTCGCCGAGATGCCCGACGGGCAGCGCTACCTGTGGGTGGCCCGCACCGTCATCCGTCGCCTGGGTGGGCACGGCACGGTGGCCAAGACCTTCGTCGTCGGGCTGGGTTGCGAGCTGCGCCAGGCCAGCCGCCTGGTGTACAGCCGGGGGCTGGACCTGAGCAATCCCGAGGTCACCCCGATCGGCCCGGGGTGCCGCACCTGTGACCGGTTGCGGTGCCCGCAGCGATCGTCGCCGCGGGTGGGCCGGCCGCTGCTGGTCGACGCCTCCCGGGGGCGCTTCGTGCCCTATCCGACGAAGACGCCGGCCGTCACCGGCGAGGCCTGAGGCCGCCGCGGGGCGGCCCTGCCCTACCGTAGGGCGACCGTGCAGATCGGAGGAGGCCGCCCATGACCGACACCGCACCGGCGACCGAGGTTCAGTTCGTCGGCGCCGGCCCGGGTGCCGCCGATCTGCTCACGCTGCGGGCGGCCCGGCTGCTGGCCGCGGCCGACGTGGTCCTCTACCCGGGCACCTACCTGGACCCGGGGGTGCTCGAGAACTGCTCGCCGGCAGCCGAACTCGTCGACACCCAGGATCTGGACCTCGACGTCATCGTGGAGCGGATCGTCGCGGCCGCGCGCGCCGGTCGCCGCGTCGTGCGCCTGGTCTCCGGCGACCCGACGATCTACAGCGCCGTGTTCGAGCAGACCCGCCGGCTGGACACGGCCGGGGTGCCCTGGGCGCTGACCCCGGGGGTGCCGGCGTATGCCGCCGCGGCCGCCCGGGTGGGCCACGAACTCACCGTGCCGCTGGTCGCCCAGTCGGTGGTGCTGACCCGGACTCAGCAGCGGTCCACGGCGATGCCCGCCGCGGAGTCGCTGGCCGCGTTCGCCGCCACCCGGGCGACGCTGGTGCTGCACCTGGCCATCACCCGCACCCGGGCGCTGATGGAGGAACTCGCGCCGGCCTACGGCCCGGACTGCCCGGTCGTGGTGGTGTATCGCGCCTCCCAACCCGAGGAACTCGTCCTGCGGGGCACCGTCGCCGATATCGCCGAGCGGGTCGAGGCCGCCGGCCTGCGCCAGGCGGCGGTGATCCTCGTCGGCGACGCCCTGGCGCCGCGCGCCGATCCCCGCGCCGGGGAGAGCTTCCTGTACGACCCCGCCCGGGACCGCACCCGCCGAACCGATAGCGAGCCGCGATGAACCTCTACGACATCATTCACCGACGCCGCGACACCCGCCGCGAATTCACGGGCGCCCCGATCGATCCCGAGCTACTGCAGCGGGTGCTGGCCGCCGCGCACGCCGCGCCGTCGGTGGGGATGTCGCAGCCCTGGGACTTCGTGCTGGTGCGGTCCCCGCAGACGCTGAGCGAATTCCGCGATCACGTGGTCGGGGAACGCGAGGTCTTCGCGGCCGGCCTGACCGGCGAGCGCGCCGAGACGTTCGCGCGGATCAAGGTCGAAGGGATCTGCGAGTCGGGACTGGGCGTCGTCGTGGGCTACGACCCGACCCGCGGCGGGCCGCAGATCCTGGGCCGGCACGCCATCGACGACGCCGGTCTCTACTCGGTGATCTGCGCGATCCAGAACCTGTGGCTGGCCGCGACCGCGGAAGGCCTTGGCGTGGGATGGGTTTCGTTCTACCAGGAGGAGTTCCTGCGCGAGCTGATCGGCTTCCCGGAGCAGGTCCGACCGGTGGCCTGGCTGTGCGTCGGTCACATCGCCGAGCGCCCCGAGGTGCCCGATCTGGAACGCTACGGCTGGCGCGACCGCAGCCCGCTCGAGTCGGTGGTGCACGAGGAGCGTTACGGCGCTCCGGGTTTGGTATAGGCCCACTGGGTGACCGCGCGCGCCGGCGTCCACCCGGTGAAGGATCCCACCGGTGCCGCACGCTCGACGTGGATGCGGGTCAGTTCCCCGCCGTGCTCGGCATAGTACCGGCCCAGCAGCGCCTCGGTCTCGACGGTCACGCCGTGCACCACCAGCCGGCCCGCCGGGGCCAGTGCGTCGAGGCAGGCCGGCAGCACTCCGTCTGCGGTGGCGCCGCCGCCGACGAAAACCGCGTCCGGCGTGGGGAGTTCGGTCAGGGCCTCCGGCGCCCGGCCGTGCACCACTTGCAGGGCCGGCACGCCCAGCGCGCGGGCGTTGCGGCCGATCCGGTCGGCGCGGGCCGCGTCGGCCTCCACGGCCACCGTCCGGCAACTCGGGTGGGCCCGCATCCATTCGATGCCCACCGAGCCGGCACCGGCCCCGACGTCCCACAGCAGCTGGCCCGGGATGGGCAGCAGCCGGGCCAGGGCCGCGGCCCGCAGATCGCGCTTGGTCAGCTGCCCGTCGTGCTCGAACAGCTCGTCGGGAAGCCCTGGCGCCCAACCGGTCTCGATGGGTCCGGCCAGCTCGACGGCGACGATGTTGAGCCGGGGCGCGGACCCGTCGAACTCGGCGGCCGTGGTCTGCCGCACGGTTTCGGCGCTGCCGCCGAGGTCGCCCAGCACCACCAGCCGACTCGCTCCGTAGCCGCGCGCGACCAGCAGCCCGGCCAGCTGCGCCGGGGTGGTCTCGTCGGAGGACAGCACCAGTACCCGTCGGCCCGGGGCCAGCTCCCGCAGGACGGCGTGCGGGTCGCGTCCGACGACGCTGACCACGGCGGTCTCTTCCGCGGACCAGCCCAGCCGGGCTCGGGCCAGCGCCACCGACGACACGTGCGGCAGCACCGTCACCCGCTCGGCGCCCAACAGGGTGGCCAGGGTGGTGCCCACCCCGCTGACCATCGGGTCCCCGGAGGCCAGCGCGACCATCCGGGCGGCGCCGTGCGACTCGAGGAAACTCGGCAGCGCGGCCCGCATCGGGGACGGCCACGGGGCGCGGCGCTGCCCGTCGATCGCGGGCAGCAGGTCCAGATGCCGCGGGGCGCCCAGCACCACGTCGGCGGCATGAATTGCGGCGCGGGAGGTTTCCGAGAGGCCCGCCCAGCCGTCCGCCCCGATGCCGATCACGGTGAGATGCAGATCGTCGACCGCCACGGCGGCGATGCTAGCGTGACCGCGTGCCACAGGGACAGCCGTCGGTGGTTCCCGACGACAGCCTCACCACCCGGCAGCGCCGCAACCGGCCGCTGCTGATGGTGCACACCGGCGACGGCAAGGGGAAGTCGACCGCGGCCTTCGGGCTGGCGTTGCGCGGCTGGAACCAGGGCTTTCGCATCGGGGTGTTCCAGTTCGTGAAGTCCGCGAAGTGGCGCATCGGTGAGCAGACCGTCCTCGAGCGGCTCGGCGCGCTGCACGCCGAGACCGGCGAGGGCGGCCCGGTCGAATGGCACAAGATGGGCTCGGGCTGGTCGTGGAGCCGCAAGGCGGGCTCGGAGGCCGATCACGCCGCCGCGGCCGCCGAGGGCTGGGCCGAGATCAAGCGTCGGCTGGCCGACGAGGCCCACGAGCTCTACATCCTCGACGAGTTCACCTACCCGATCAATTGGGGCTGGATCGACATCGATGATGTGGTGCAGACCCTGGCTCAGCGGCCCGGCCATCAGCATGTGGTGATCACCGGCCGTCGCGCCGACCCGAAGCTGGTCGAGATCGCCGATCTGGTCACGGAGATGCAGAAGGTCAAACATCCGATGGATGCCGGCCAGAAGGGGCAGCGCGGGATCGAGTGGTAGGCCTCCGCGGCCGGCGCGGAGTGTCCCCGGCGCAGCCCCTGGCGCAGGCGCCCAGCATCCCCGGCGACCTTCGATTGCATCCCGTCATCGTTCGGTGACGGTTGTCCACAGGAACCCGAGTTCCGGGGGCCCGCGCCTGTGGAAGGTTGTCAGCACCTGATGACGCGTTCCGCTCGAGGGCCCGAGCAGACGGGTCTGCAACTCAGACCCTAAAGTTTGAGAACGCGGCCCGCGACCACCAAATGCACCTCGTCGCAGACCGCGGCCACCCGCTGGTTGACCGTGCCGAGCAGATCGCGAAACAGCCTGCCGGACCGGTGTTCTGGCACCACGCCGAAGCCCACCTCGTTGGTCACCAGGATCACCCGGGGTGCCTCGGCCAGCGCCGCACACAGCGCCTCGAGCCGCGTCGCGATGGCGGTCTCGATGTCCTCGCCGGCGGCCTCCCACAGGCCGCCGTCGTCGAGCACCGCGGTCAGCCAGGTGCCCAGGCAGTCGACGAGGACCGGGCCGCGGGCCCCGCGCAGTGCCTCCTCGACGGCGCCGGTCTCCACCGTCGTCCAACTCGCCGGACGCCGCGACCGGTGCAGCGCGACGCGGGCATCCCAGTCCGGGTCGCTGCCGTCGGCCCGGCGTCCGGGGGCCACGTAGGTGACGTCGGCGTCCTCGCCGAGCAACCCCTCGGCATGCCTCGACTTGCCCGACCGCACACCGCCGGTGACCAGGATCCGCACCCGGTCATCGTAGGCGGCGCTGCTCCTCCAGCCAGGCCAGCGCCGCCTCGACGTCGGCGACGACGGGGACCTCGGCCGGCACGCGGGGGCGGGCGACGATCACCACGGGCACGCCCAATTGTTCGGCGGCCAGCATCTTGGGCCAGGTGTATTCGCCGCCGGAGTCCTTGGTGACCAGCACATCGGCCCGGTGTTCGCGAAGCAGCGCCAGTTCACCGGCCAGATCGTAGGGGCCGCGATTGCGAAGCAGCCGCCAGCGCGGCGGCAGGGCGAAATCCGGTTGGTCCACGACGCGCGCCAGCACGGCGTTGTCGCGCAGCGCCGGCACGAAGCGGGCCAGTTGCTGGCGCCCGATCGTGAGCAACGGCCGCTCCCCCAGGCGCGCCGCCTCGGCCGCGGCCTGATCGTGGGTGTCCACCCAATGCCACGACGGCCGCGCCCGCTCGGCCCAGCCGGGCCGCTGCAGGCGCAGCAGCGGCCGACGCACCGGGCCCGTCGTGCACGCGGCGACGGCGTGGGCCGACATGGTGACGGCGAACGGATGCGTGGCGTCGATGACCACGTCGTAGTCGGCCAGCGCCGCACGCAGCCCGTCGATCCCGCCGAATCCGCCGACCCGCACCGGACCGACGGGCATCTTGGGGTCGGCGACACGGCCGGCCAGGGAGCTGGTCACGTCAACGCCCGAGGCCACCAGTCGCGCAGCCAACGCGCGGGCCTCCGAGGTGCCGCCGAGCAGCAGGACGCGCGGCGACATCACGGCGCTCCTGGGGGCAGGAACGGCAGTGTGCCGATGCCGTCGGTGACGAGTTCCAGCAGCGCGTCCACGTCGAGGTGTTCTTCGACGAGATCGCCCAGCAGGTCCAGGCGGCGCTCGCGGGCGGCCGGGAAGCTGACTCCCGACGGCGCCAGCCCGAGGGTCTCCCGCAGGAACGCCGCGCGCAGCTCGTCGCCTTCGAGCGAGCCGTGCCACATGGTGCCGAACACGTTGGCCGAGCGCGCCCCGCCGAGGAACGGCTCCGCGCCCGCGCCGCGCTCGATGCGGCCGTGGTGGATCTCGTAGCCGGCCGCCGGTACCCCGAACTCGCTATCCTGCGGCAGCCGAAGGACTTTCGCCTCCCCGAAGGTCGTCTCGACGTCGAGCAGCCCCAGCCCGGGCACCTCGCCGGCGGCGCCCTCGACACCCGCGGGGTCGCGAATCACCTTGCCCAGCATCTGGAATCCACCGCAGATACCCAGCAGCGGTTTACCGGCCGCGGCGTGCGCGATCAGCGCGCGGTCCAGGCCCCTCGAGCGCAACCAGTCCAGGTC
>JAEWRC010000077.1 GCA_023460175.1 Actinomycetes bacterium | reverse complement strand
GTGTTGGCGGTTAAGTGTGGCTGGCGGGGGCTTTTGGGGCGGCGGCGGAGCCCAGCATCCGGTGCAGGAAGTTGTAGCTCAGCGCCGACTTGAACGCGGTCTGGGCGTTGTCGGCCGCGCCGGCGTGCCCACCCTCGATGTTCTCGTAGTAGCGCACCCGATGCCCGGCGGCCTCGAGCGCGGCGGTCATCTTGCGGGCATGCCCCGGATGTACCCGGTCGTCACGGGTCGAGGTGGTCATCAGCAGCTCGGGATAGTCGGCGTCGGCCGAAATGTTCTGGTATGGCGAGAATTCCGCCATGAACTCCCAGTCCGAGGGCTCGTCGGGGTTGCCGTACTCGGCCACCCAGGAGGCCCCCGCCAGCAGCAGGTGGAACCGCTTCATGTCGAGCAGCGGCACCTGGCAGACCAACGCCCCGAACAACTCCGGGTACCGGGTCAGCATGACACCCATCAGGAGGCCGCCGTTGCTGCCGCCCTGGGCGCCGAGTTGCTCGACTTCTGTGATGCCCTTGGCGACGAGATCGGTTGCCACCGCGGCGAAGTCCTCGTACACCTTGCGGCGGTTCTCCCGCATCGCCTGGGTGTGCCAGGTGGGGCCGTACTCGCCGCCGCCGCGGATGTTGGCCAGCACGTACGTGCCGCCGCGGGCGAGCCACAGCCGGCCCAGCACGCCGTCGTAGCCGGGTGTGCGGGCCACCTCGAAACCGCCGTAGCCGCCCAGCAGGGTCGGCCGCGGCCCGTCGGCGTTCGACGGGCCGACCACGAAATAGGGCACCGCGGTGCCGTCGGCCGAGGTGGCGAAATACTGCACCACGCCGATCTCCCCGGCGTCGAAGAACGCCGGCGCGGACTTGACGGCCTCCAGCGAACCGCCCACCGTGCCGTACAGCAACCGCGACGGCGAGGTGAAACCGCTGGAATCGAGGAACACCTCGTCGGAGAGTTCGTCGGTGGCCACGATCACCGTGTTGGTGTTCTCCGGGATCCCGGGCAGTGCCGCGCGCTCCCAGGTGCCCGGCGTGACGACCTCCACCCGGCTGGCCACGTCGGCCAGGGTGACCATCACCAGCCGGTCGCGCGTCCAGGCGTAGTGGTGCAGGGCGGTGTGCGCATCGGGGGCGAACACCGTGGCCAACGTGGCTGTGCCGGCGAGAAATTCGTCGTAGTCGGCGGCCAGTAGCGACCCGGCCGGGTATTCGGTGGTGCCCACGAACCAGGGGGAGCGCAGCTCGATCAGCAGCCAGTCCCGGTGCACCGACACCGAGGCGTCGGTGGGTGCGTCGATGCGGATCAACTCGTCGCCGCGCAACTCGTAGACCTCGTCGTTGAAGAAATCGACGGCGCGACGGATGAACGTCCGCTCGTACCCGGGGGTGCGGTCGATGGCCGCGGCGGCGATGACGTCCTGCTGTGCGGCGGTGAACACCGTTGCGGCCTCGGCCAGCGGCTGTCCGCGCTGCCAGCGCTTGACCAACCGCGGATAGCCGGAGTCGGTCAGCGAGTCGGGTCCGAAGTCGGTGCCGATCAGCACGGTGTCCGCGTCGGCCCAGGTGATCTGTGTCTTGGCCTCGCCGACCTCGAAGCCGTCGGACACGAATTCCTTTGTTCCCATGTCGAACTCGCGCACGATGGCGGCGTCGGAGCCGCCCCGGGACAGACTGATCAGGGCCCGGGTGTGATCCGGCTCGATGACGTCGGCGCCGGCCCACACCCAGTTGGCGTCGTCGGCGGCGGCCAGCTGGTCGACGTCGATGACGATCTCCCAGTCGGGGGTGTCGGTGCGGTACTGCTCGAGGGTGGTGCGCCGCCACAGACCCCGGGGGTTGGCCGCGTCGCGCCAGAAGTTGTAGAGGAACTCGCCGCGGCGGCGGACATACGGGATCCGGGTGTCGGTGTCGAGCACCTCGAGGGCCTCGGCGCGCATCTGCTCGAACTGCTCGTCGCACAGTTCGGCCTGCGTGGGCTCGTTGTGGGCGCGCACCCAGTCCAGGGCGGCCTCCCCGGAAACGTCTTCGAGCCAGAGGTGCGGGTCGTTCGCCGTTGCGTCAGCCATGTCGCCATTGTCCCGACGGGTTCGGTCCCGACGGGATTAGGGTGGGGTGCATGGCGGTCCCACCGCGCGTCCTGATCACCAGTAGCGCCGCCGACCAGCTCGGCGCGCTGCAACAGCGCCACGGGCCGGTGATGTTCCACCAGTCCGGCGGCTGCTGCGACGGCTCCTCGCCGATGTGCTACCCCGACGGGGATTTCATCGTCGGCGATCGCGACGTGCTGCTCGGACTGCTCGAGGTGACCGCGCCGCGCCAACCCGACGGTGTGCCGGTGTGGATCTCCGGTCCCCAGTTCGACGCCTGGAAGCACACCCAGCTGGTCATCGACCTGGTCTCCGGACGCGGCGGTGGGTTCAGCCTGGAGGCGCCCGACGGCGTGCGGTTCCTGTCGCGGGGACGCGCGTTCTCCGAGGCCGAGGTGTCGGCGTTGGCGCAGGTCCCGGCGATCACCGGCGCCGAGTACGAGCGGGGGGTCCCCGCACCGGGCCCGCGCGGGGCGGTGGTCGCGCACGCCGCAGATGTCTGTCCGATACCGAATCGGTAACTGTGTGAACCACGCCCCCGCTGATGCGCGGTGGGCGCTGCGCGGCGTCGTACTGTCGTGATCGTGATTCCCTTGCCGAGGGCGTGGCAACTGACCGGCGCGATGCTGATCGGCGCCGCGGTCGGTGTTGTCCTGGGTGTCCTGGCGACGCTGCAGGTGCAGGCGTCGCTGCGGCCCGACGCCGTCATCGCGCTGGTCCTCGGAGTTCCGACCGTGCTGGGCCTGCTGTTCATCCTGACCGCCAGCCGACGCTGGATGACCACCGTGGGCGCGTTCATCCTGGCGATCGCGCCGGGCTGGTTCGCCGTGCTGGTCCTGATCCAGGTGGTGCACGGTGCCTGAGTCGAAATCACCCTGGTTCACCCCGGCGCAGCGCCTCGACACCGGCGAGATGCCGCTCACCGAGCCGCACCCGGCACCCATCTTCGACACCGGCCCGCATCCCGAGCCGCTGAGCCTGTGGGGCAGCCCCGAGGAGGCCGCCGAGGCCGAGGCGGCACTCGATCGCGCCGAACGCGACATCGCCGAGGACGCGGCCCCCGACGAGGCGGCCGACGGGAATGGCGCCGACGGGAATGGCGTGGTCACACGGTCCGAACCGGTTCCGGTGCCCGCCCAGCCCCACGTCGTCCCGAGCCAGTTGGTCCACGTCAAATGGTGGAAGTTCGTCCTGCTCACGCTGGCGGTGTGGGTGCCGGCGGCGGCAGCCGGGGCCGGGTTGTACTACTGGTGGTTCCAGGCCATGGACAAGGCCGGACCCGAACTCGCGGTGTTGCTGATGGTCATCGTGTGCACCGTCGCGGGGCTGTTGTTGGCGATGGTCGAACGGCGCCCGCTGCTCTCGGTGACCTCGATCGCGGTGATGACGGCGCCGTTCGCCGCGGGTCTGGCCGCCGCCGCGCTGTATGGAATGTACGTCTTCGGCTGGATCACCCCCTGAGCCCCAACCCTGGGCGAGGCGGTCCGGCCGCCTACTAGGCTGAGGGACGTGACTCACTTTGACGTCGTCGTGCTCGGAGCTGGCCCAGGTGGTTACGTTGCCGCCATCCGCGCCGCGCAACTCGGACTGAAAACCGCCATCGTCGAACCGAAGTACTGGGGTGGTGTGTGCCTGAATGTGGGTTGCATCCCGTCCAAGGCGCTGCTGCGCAATGCGGAGTTGGCGCACCTGTTCACCAAGCAGGCCAAGACCTTCGGCATCAGCGGGGAGGCCAGCTTCGATTACGGTGCGGCCTTCGATCGCAGCCGCAAGGTGGCCGACGGCCGGGTGGCCGGGGTGCACTTCCTGATGAAGAAGAACAAGATCACCGAGATTCACGGTTACGGCAAGTTCACCGGGGCCAACACCCTCGAGGTCGCGCTCAACGAGGGCGGCACCGAGAGCGTCGAATTCGACAACGCGATCATCGCCACCGGCAGCAGCACCCGGCTGGTGCCCGGCACCTCGCTGTCGGAGAACGTGGTGACCTACGAGAACCAGATCCTGTCCCGGGAGCTGCCGTCCTCGCTGATCATCGCCGGGGCCGGCGCCATCGGCATGGAGTTTGCCTACATCTTCACCAACTACGGGGTCGACGTCACCATCGTCGAGTTCCTGCCGCGGGCGCTGCCGAACGAGGACGTCGAGGTCTCCAAGGAGATCGAGAAGCAGTACAAGAAACTCGGCGTGAAGATCCTGACCGGGACCAAGGTCGAGTCGATCACCGACAACGGGTCGTCGGTCACCGTCGCGGTCAGCAAGGACGGCAACAGCGAGGAACTGCAGGCCGACAAGGTGTTGCAGGCCATCGGTTTTGCGCCCAATATCGAGGGCTACGGCCTCGACGCCGCCGGGGTGCAGTTGACCGACCGTCAGGCCATCGGCATCGACGACTACATGCGCACGAACGTGGGCCACATCTACGCCATCGGCGATGTCACCGGCAAGCTGCAGTTGGCGCATGTCGCCGAGGCCCAGGCCGTGGTCGCCGCCGAGACCATCGCCGGCGCCGAGACGCTGACACTCGGGGATTACCGGATGATGCCGCGCGCGACGTTCTGCCAGCCGCAGGTGGCCAGCTTCGGGTTGACTGAAGAGCAGGCCAAGGAGGAGGGCTACGACGTCAAGGTGGCCAAGTTCCCGTTCACCGCCAACGGCAAGGCGCACGGGCTGGGAGATCCCACCGGTTTCGTCAAGTTGATCGCCGACGCCAAGTACGGCGAACTCATCGGCGGGCACCTGATCGGCCCGGACGTCTCGGAGCTGCTGCCCGAGCTGACCCTGGCCCAGAAGTGGGATCTGACGGTCAACGAACTGGCCCGCAACGTGCACACCCACCCGACCCTGTCGGAGGCCCTGCAGGAATGTTTCCACGGGCTGACCGGGCACATGATCAACTTCTGATATGCGATCCGCGGCAGTTTTCGCAGCGGCAGCCATAGCGGCGCCGCTTTCGTTGTGCGTGGCGGGACCCGCGGGGGCCGCCCCCGCGGCCCCAGACCTCAGCGGGTATCAGCCGGCGCCCGTCGAGCGCTACCTGGACAGCTCCGCCAACGGCGGCGAGGTGTACTTTCAGACGCCCGACGGGCTGCTGTGCGCCATGCGACCCGCGCAGGGGCGCGCCGGTTGCGACGGGCCGCTGCCCGGAGCGCCGACGGCGGCCAACGAGATCGTGCTGTCCGGTGACAGCTACAGCCGCGGCTTGCGCGCCACCGCCACACCGCAGTTCGTCAAGCCGACCGGCGGCGCTGCACGGGTGCTCGAGGTCGGGTACAAGATCAGCTTCGCCGACTTCCAGTGCGCCGTGGACGAGGGCCCGAAGACGGTGTGCACCAAGGGCACTCCGGTTTCGGCGTGGATGACGGTCTCGGCCGACGGCACCGGGATCGGTCCGCGGACCGCGGGCCTGCCCGCCGATGTGCCGGACCCCAACGACTTCATCGGCAGCGACGACAGCTACATCGTGGGCATGGGGCCGAAGAACACGTTCCCGGTGTTCAGCGTCAGCGGTGGACTCACCTGCAAGATCGGGATGTTCAGCGGCGGCGAGATCGCCTGTGACGGTGAGCTTCCGGGCGTCGACAACGGCGACGACGAGGTGTTCACCCGCGTCCCCGGGGCGGTGGGCACCCGCAAGGCGGCCAACCCGCCGTTCAGCACGCCGACCTATCCGGGCCCGGTCCGCGAGCTCCCGGCCGGGCATCGCATCGATTCCCACGGCGGCACCTGCATGGCGCTCGAAGACGGCGGCGTCGCGTGTCTCGCGGCGGTGGGCGGACCGCCCCAGGGCTTCGTGGTGACCGCCGAGGACACCGAGACCTTCGGGGGGATACCCGGCTAGTCCGGGAAGTCCATCGGCAGCTTCAGGGTGTTCATCGTTGCGGCCAGCGTGTCGTATTGCCCGGCCAGCATGCAGAATTCGATGAGCTGCTTGGTGTTGAGGTGGGTGGCCAGCGTGGCCCAGGTCGCCGCAGTCACACCACGGTCCAGGACGAACTCGTCGGTGGCGCGCAACAGCGCGCGCTGACGGTCGGTCAGGCCCGCCGCGTCAGGGCCGACGAAGATCTTCTGCTGCAACGCATCATCGAGGCCGCGGCTGCGTGCCAGGCGGCGATGCTGCTGCAGTTCGTACTCGCAGTCCCGCAGCGAACCCACCCGCAGGATCACGGTCTCGGCGTCCTGGCGGGACAGTCGGCCCCAGTACAGCAGGACCCCGGAGAACGGCAGCCACGTCCAGAACAGCGCGCTGTGCCGGGACAACGCGTTGAACAGGTGGAACTGCGGCGCACGGATGCCGCGCGCGCCGAGCCGGCAGATCACCCAGTTGATGGGGCCGACGTCGCGCACGGTGCTGCTGACCGGGACGCGGGCGGGCTCGAGTTCGTGGCGCTCGGGTTCGTGGGGCAAGGGACACCTTCCTAATGCTTGACCAGGTACGGGGACACGGTGCTGCGGTGCTCATCGAGGTCCAGGGCGCGGCCCAGCGCGGGGAAGGCCCGCTGCGGGCAGTTGTCCCGTTCGCAGACCCGGCAGCCGGCGCCGATCGGGGTGGCGACCCCGCCGGAGAGGTCCAGGCCCTCGGAGTAGATCAGCCGGTGGGCGTGGCGCAGTTCGCAACCCAGACCGATCGCAAAGGTCTTGCCCGGCTCGCCGTATCGGGCCGCGCGGCGTTCGACGGTGCGTGCCACCCACATGTAGTTGCGCCCGTCGGGCATCTCGGCGATCTGCACCAGGATCTTGCCGGGGTGGGCGAACGTCTCGTAGACGTTCCACAGCGGGCAGGTGCCGCCGGAGGAGGAGAAGTGGAAACCGGTGGCGGACTGGCGCTTGCTCATGTTGCCCGCGCGGTCCACCCGGACGAAGGAGAACGGCACGCCCCGCATGGACGGGCGTTGCAGCGTCGAAAGCCGGTGGCAGATGGTCTCGTAACTGGTCGAGTGGAACGCCGAGAGCCGTTCGATGTCGTAGCGGAACCGCTCGGCGACGTCGTGGAACTGGCCGTAGGGCAACACCACCGCGGCGGCGAAGTAGTTGGCCAGGCCGAGGCGGGCCAGCGTGCGGGACTCGTCGCTGGTGAACTTACCCTCGTCGACCTTCTCGTCGATCAACGCGCCGAACTCCAGGTAGGCCAGTTCGGTCGCGAGGCGGAACACCTGCTGGCCGCCGGACAGGTGCGCGCTCATCTCCAGCGTCCGGGTTTCCGGGGTATAGCGGTGCAGCACCGTGTCGCCGAGGTCGATGCGCTTGACGATGCGCACCCCGTGCAGCTGGGACAGGCGCTGGGCGATGTCGCCGGCCAGATCGCCGCGGTGCATTCGGATCCGGACGGTGAGATCCTCTGCGGCGGTGTCCAATTCGTCCAGATAGTTCTGGCGTTGGTAGAAGTAGTCACGCACCTCTTCGTGCGGCATGGTGATGGCTCCGGTGCCGCTGCCCTCGGCGTTGAGGTGGAACCGCCCCTCGGTGGCGGAGGTCAGCTGGGCCTTGGTCCGGCGGTACCGCTGATGCAGATTGACCATGGCCTTGGCCAGTTTCGGGTGCGCGCCGACGAGTTCGGCCACCTCGGCGAGGTCCACATCGAGGTCCAGGTCGCGGTCCAGGGTGACCTCGCGCAACTCGGCGATCAGCCGGGTGTCGTCCTGGGAGGCGAAGAACGTCGCGTCGACCCCGAACACCTCGGTGATGCGCAACAGCACGGGCACGGTCAGCGGTCGCACGTCGTGCTCGATCTGGTTCAGGTAGCTCGGTGAGATCTTGAGCAGCTGTGCCAGCGCGGCCTGACTGAACCCGCGCTCGTTGCGCAGCTGCCGAACCCGGGAGCCGACGAACGTCTTGGACACGCCGACCAGGCTACTCGGGGTTGTTAACCCGACCTTCGCAGCCTTGGCAGCTGCGCGCGGCTGGCTGGGGGACCGGCTGGGCTGGCATGATCGCAACCGGGTGGAGGGGCTGGTCGGCGAGGGGGAATGCGATGGCGGGAAGTGGTGCGACGGTGAGTGCGGGACTGGGTAAGACGTTGATGCCGGTGCCCGATCCGCATCCGGACGTGTTCAACCGCGAGTGGCCGCTGCGCGTCGGCGACATCGACCGCGACGGCCGACTGCGCTTCGACGCGGCGTGCCGCCACATCCAGGACATCGGGTCGGACCACCTGCGCGAACTCGGCTTCGAGCAGACCCATCCGCTGTGGATCGTGCGTCGCACCATGGTCGACCTGATCCGGCCGATCGAGTTCCAGGACATGCTGCGCCTGCGGCGCTGGTGTTCGGGCACGTCCAACCGCTGGTGCGAGATGCGCGTGCGCATCGATGGCCGCAAGGGCGGCCTGATGGAATCCGAGGCGTTCTGGATCAACATCAACCGGGAGACCCAGGGCCCGGCGCGCATCTCCGATGACTTCCTCGAGGGCCTGCGCCGCACCACCGAGGTTCAGCGTCTGCGCTGGAAGGCCTATCTGAAGGCGGGTTCGCGTGCGGACGCGGCCGAGATCCGTCCGTATCCGGTCCGGGTGTCCGACATCGACCTGTTCGATCACATGAACAACTCGGTGTACTGGACCGTCATCGAGGACCATCTGCACTCGCATCCGGAGCTGCTCGGCGCCCCGTTGCGGGTGACCATCGAGCACGACGCACCGGTGGCGCTCAACGACAAACTCGAGATCCTCACCCACGTGTATCCCGCCGGGTCGACCGAGATGTTCGGCGCGGAGCTGTCCGATCGCCCTGTTACAACGCTCACATATGCCGTCGGGGACGACGTCAAAGCCGTCGCGGCGCTCTTCAGGATCTAACAGTACGCTTGTCCGGTATTTATCCGGGTTGACCTGCGGCAATGTTGTTACCGGCGAGTAGCTACTGGATCGGTTTAGTTCGAAGAATCTTCGCAAACTTTGCAAGATTGTTGTCGGCCGTGGCTGAAGTTGGCAACGAAATCGGGTGGACCTGCGCATATGGATGGTGGCATGGTGTTCACAACGCACCCGTGAAGCTGACTAAGCGTTAACAATCCGGCGATCCCGGCAACGTCTCAGCGGCTTGACAGATGATCTACTCGAAATCCGCAAGGAGCCAAGATGTCGACAGTCGGCACTCCCAAGTCCCCCGAACAGATCCAGCACGACTGGGACCACAACCCGCGCTGGAAGGGCATCACCCGCACCTACAGCCCCGAGGACGTCGTCGCCCTGCAGGGCCACGTGGTCGAGGAGGCCACCCTGGCCCGTCGCGGCGCCGAGGTGCTCTGGTCCCAGCTGCACGACATGGAGTTCGTGAACGCGCTCGGCGCGCTCACCGGCAACATGGCCGTCCAGCAGGTCCGCGCCGGCCTCAAGGCCATCTACCTGTCCGGCTGGCAGGTCGCCGGTGACGCCAACCTGAGCGGCCACACCTACCCGGACCAGAGCCTGTACCCGGCCAACTCGGTGCCGCAGGTGGTGCGCCGGATCAACAACGCGCTGCTGCGTGCCGATGAGATCGCCAAGGTCGAGGGCGACACCTCCATCGAGAACTGGCTGGCCCCCATCGTGGCCGACGGCGAGGCCGGCTTCGGCGGCGCGCTCAACGTCTACGAGCTGCAAAAGGCCATGATCGCGGCCGGTGTGGCCGGCTCGCACTGGGAGGACCAGCTGGCCTCGGAGAAGAAGTGCGGCCACCTCGGTGGCAAGGTGCTGATCCCCACCCAGCAGCACATCCGCACTTTGACCTCTGCCCGGCTCGCGGCCGATGTGGCCGACGTCCCGACCGTGGTCATCGCCCGCACCGATGCCGAGGCCGCCACGCTGATCACCTCCGATGTCGACGAGCGCGACCGCCCGTTCATCACCGGTGAGCGCACGGCCGAGGGCTTCTACCGGGTGCAGAACGGCCTGGAGCCGTGCATCGCCCGCGCCAAGGCCTACGCGCCGTACTCCGACCTGATCTGGATGGAGACCGGCACCCCGGACCTCGAGCTGGCCAAGAAGTTTGCTGAGGGCGTCAAGAGCGAATTCCCGGACCAGATGCTGGCCTACAACTGCTCGCCGTCGTTCAACTGGAAGCAGCACCTGGACGACGCGACGATCGCGAAGTTCCAGAAGGAGCTCGGAGCGATGGGCTTCAAGTTCCAGTTCATCACGCTGGCCGGCTTCCACGCGCTCAACTACTCGATGTTCGATCTGGCCCACGGCTACGCCCGCAACCAGATGTCCGCCTACGTCGAGCTGCAGGAACGCGAGTTCGCTGCCGAAGAGCGCGGTTACACCGCCACCAAGCACCAGCGCGAGGTCGGCGCCGGTTACTTCGACCGGATCGCCACCACGGTGGACCCGACCAGCTCCACCACCGCGCTCGCGGGCTCGACCGAAGAGGGCCAGTTCCACTGAGGCTCTCTCAATAGGCCGGGTGTGAACACCCAGTAACCATCGAGCAGACGCAAGCTCGCCCGAATCAAGTTAAACCACGGCGAGTTTGCGTCTGTTCGCGTCCCGGGGGGAACAAGGTCGGTTCGGCGCCGAACACCCGGACCGGGCTGTTCGAGTCGCCCCACCCGAGGGCGCCGCTGCGGCATTTCGATCTGATCGGACTCGACCCGCCGAACGCATCGTCGACAAGATGTACGAGGGGTTCAAGGAGACGATGTACGCACCGCCGCTGTTGCGGCGTATGGTCGAGGCAGGGTTGCTGGGCAAAAAGTCCAGCCAGGTTTTTACAAGTACTAGAGAATTCGCCAACACCGCGCTTTGGCGTCTGGCCCTCGCGTTGGTTAGCCTATCGAGCGGTGGACCTTCGGGTCCGCGTCGGGGAACGCGGTCGCCGCCCGGCTGACCGCCACCGTCAGAGCCTTTGCTCGGACCCGCGCGTAGTCAATAACAAGGAGTGTCACGGAGCATGTCATCGGTCGATCCTGAACTTGCGCCCTACTACGAGGAATCGCAGTCGATCTACGACATCTCGAACGAGTTCTACGCGCTGTTCCTCGGGCCGACCATGGGTTACACCTGTGGTTACTACGAGCGCGAGGACATGAACCTCGAAGAGTCGCAGAACGCCAAGTTCGACTTGGCACTGGGCAAGCTCGACCTCAAGCCGGGGATGACCCTGCTGGACATCGGCTGCGGTTGGGGCGGGGCCCTGGAGCGGGCGCTGATCAACCACGACGTCAATGTCATCGGGATCACGCTGAGCAAGGAGCAGTCCGACTACGCCCGCAAGCGGCTGGCCAAGGTCGACACCAACCGCAGTGTCGAGATCCGGCTGCAGGGTTGGGAAGAGTTCAACGAGCCCGTCGACCGCATCGTCTCGATCGGCGCGTTCGAGGCGTTCAAGCAGGAGCGTTACCCGATCTTCTTCGAGCGGGCCTACAGCATCCTGCCGGAGAACGGTGGCCGGATGCTGCTGCACACGATCCTGGCGCACACCCAGGCTCACTTCCGTGAGAACAACATCAAGCTGACGATCAGCGACCTCAAGTTCATGAAGTTCATCGGCGAGGAGATCTTCCCCGGCGGGCAGCTGCCGGCCGTCGAGGACATCGAGAAGCTGGCCGCGGACTCGGGCTTCACGCTGGAGCGCACCCACCTGCTGCGCCCGCACTACGCGCGGACGCTGGACATGTGGGCGGCCAACCTCGAGGCCAAGAAGGACGAGGCCATCGCCCTCCAGGGCCAGGAGGTCTACGACCGGTTCATGAAGTACCTGACCGGTTGCGCCGACTTCTTCCGTCGCGGCATCACCAACGTCGGCCAGTTCACCCTGGTCAAGTAGCTCGCCCCCTACGCGGTCGAGAGCCGCTTCTTCTCCGCCTTCACGTCGAAATCGGCTGGCGGCCAAGACAACTGCAGTGACTTCAGGGTCTCGATCAGCAACTCGGTGACCGCCAGTCGGCTGTACCACTTCTTGTCGGCGGGCACCACGTGCCACGGTGCGTGGTCCGTCGACGTCTTGTCCAGCATCGCCTGGTAGGCCTCGCGGTACTGCGGCCACAGCGCCCGCTCGTCGAGGTCGCCGGGGTTGTACTTCCAGTGCTTCTCGGGATCTTCGAGCCGGTCGGACAGCCGCTGCTTCTGCTCCTCGAGCGAGACGAACATCGCCACCTTCACGATGCTGGTGCCGGCCTCGGTGAGTTCCTTCTCGAAGGCGTTGATCTCGTCGTAGCGGGCGCCCCAGACGTCCGGCGGGACCAGGTTGTGCACCCGCACCACCAGCACGTCCTCGTAGTGAGACCGGTCGAAGACCCCGAGCTGCCCGCCCGTCGGCAGCGCCTTGCGGATGCGCCACAGGTAGTGGTGCTGCAACTCCTCGGGGGTGGGCACGCCGAAGCTCTTGTACCGGATGCCCATCGGATTGCCCGCGCCTACAACATGTTCGACGATGCCGCCCTTGCCTGCGGTGTCCATCCCCTGCAGGACCAGCAGCACCGAGCGGTGATCGCCGTGGCGGCCGTTGGCGTAGAGCATCTCCTGCAACTCGGCGAAGCGTTCGTTGCGGTCGCGCTGCAGTTCCGGGGCGTCGTCCTTGGCGCCGTCGAAGCCCGGCGAGGAGTTCGTGTCGATGTCCTCGATCCGGTCGCCGGCCTTGAAGGCGAGGATCTTCTGCGGCTTGTGGGTCCAGAGCTCCGGAAGCGTCATGTGCGGAGCCTAAACGAGTCAGTCCGGCGGGGGCGGGAGCACCGGCGTCGGGTGCGGCATGCTGTTGAACCGCTCCAGGGACCCGCCGACCTCGACCAAGCCGACCAAGGCGCTCCAGGTCAGCATGGTGAGGTAGTCGATCAACTCGTCGGAACTCGTCCGCCGGTGCGACATCCACGAGTGCGTTGCCAGCTGGACCCCGCCGACGATCATGTAGGCCCACGGCTCGACACCCTTGGTGTCCATGCCCACCTTTTGCATGCGGCGACGGAACATCACCGCCAGCATCCCGGCGATGATTCGTTCGCTGTCAGCGATCACCTTGCTTTTGCTGGCCGAGCTGTTCGCAAAGACAAATGGGTAGATCTCCGGCTCCGCCGCGACCGTCTCCACATAGACCCGGATGATCTCCCGGACCAGGTCGTAACCGTCCCGATCGGTCGACAGCGCGGCGGCCATATTGGGGATCAGGGTGGTCTGCGCGAAGCGCATCATCACCGCGGTCGTCAGGTCGTTCTTGTCGACGAAATACCGGTACAGGACGGTCTTCGAGACCCCGATTTCCGCTGCTATCTCGTCCATGCTGACGTCGCGGCCGCGCGACCGGATGGCCTCCAGGGTGCCGTCCACCAACTCGTTGCGGCGGTCCACCTTGTGCTTGTGCCAGCGTCGTTTGCGGCCGTCGACCCGGACGGCGCCCGGTTGGGGTTTTTGTGCCACTATCGTGCAGATCCGTTTCCGTAGGTGACCTTCATAGTACGGGTCGAGGGCCCCTGGGAACGCGGGACGGTCACAGTAACTGGTTTGCGTCGCCCGGGGTTGCGCCGCCGGGGATAGCGGATGATGGTTGGGTGGCCGTACGACCGGAATTGCCGGTAACGAAGAACAGTGAGCCCAGCCTGCCGTCGTTGTTGGCCGGGGCCACCGCGATGTCGCAGCCGCGCGGTTCGCTGGCGGAGTCCATCGCCGGTGCCGACCCGGCCGGTGACGCCGAGCGTCAGCGGGCGCTGCGCCGGATGAAACTGGTGGCGCTGAGCTTCCTGCTCGGGGCGACCGTGATCTTCCTGGTGTGCACCTGGGCGCAGCGCGACGGCACCGCACCCGCCTGGGTGGGCTACGTGCGCGCGGCCGCCGAGGCCGGGATGGTCGGTGCGCTGGCCGACTGGTTCGCGGTCACGGCCCTGTTCAAACACCCGCTCGGGATACCGATCCCGCACACGGCGATCATCCGGCGCAAGAAAGACCAGCTGGGCGAGGGTCTGGGCACCTTCGTGCGGGAGAACTTCCTGTCGGCCGACGTCATCGAGACCAAGCTGCGCGACGCCGAGGTGCCCAGCCGGGTCGGCAAGTGGCTGGCCGAGCCCGAGCATGCCCGCCGGGTGGCCGAGGAGTCCGCCGTCGTGCTGCGGGTCCTGGTGGAGCTGCTCAACGACGACGACGTCCAGCAGATCATCGACCGGATGATCGTGCGCCGCCTCGCCGAACCGCAGTGGGGCCCGCCGGTGGGCCGGGTGCTCGCGCAGCTGCTGGCGGAGAACCGCCAGGAGGCGCTGATCCAGTTGCTGTGCGACCGCGCCTTCCAGTGGTCGCTGAACGCCGGGGAGACCATCGAACGGGTGGTCACCCGGGACTCGCCGACGTGGTCGCCGCGTTTCGTCGACCATCTCGTCGGCGACCGGATCCACCGGGAACTGATGGACTTCACCGACAAGGTGCGCCGCGACCCCAACCACGAGCTGCGGCGGTCGGCCACCCGGTTCCTGTTCGAGTTTGCCGACGACCTGCAGAATGACCCGGCGACCATCCTCAAGGCCGAGAACGTCAAGGAACAGTTGATGGCCCGCGACGAGGTCACCCGCGCCGCGGAGACGGCGTGGAAGACGTTGAAGCGGTTGGTGCTCGACGGCGTCGACGACCCGTCCAGCGCGCTGCGCACCCGGGTCACCGACTCGGTGATCCGCATCGGCGAATCCCTGCGCGACGACGCCGAGTTGCGCGAGAAGGTGGAGGACTGGATCGTGCGAGCGGCGCAGCATCTGGTGGTCCAGTACGGCGTGGAGATCACGTCGATCATCACCGAAACGATCGAGCGTTGGGACGCCGACGACGCCAGCCGGCGCATCGAATTGCACGTGGGCCGCGACCTGCAATTCATCCGGATCAACGGCACCGTGGTGGGGGCGCTGGCCGGCTTGGTGATCTACTCTGTGGCGCAAATCATATTCTGACCTGCGCTAACTAGTGCTTGCAATTGTTAGCACTCCGCCGTAGGGTGGGTGAAGTGTCAGGTTGTGACACCACACCGACGGGAGGGCAGTCATGTCGCAGGACGAGAAGCTTGCCGCCGTGGTGACCCATGCCGCCTCCGATATCGGCAGCTTCATCCGCACCCAGCGGGAGGCAGCGCAGGTATCGGTGCGGCAGCTGGCCGAGAAGGCCGGGGTCAGTAATCCGTACCTCAGCCAGATCGAGCGCGGTTTACGCAAGCCCTCCGCCGAGGTGCTCAACCAGATCGCCAAGGCGCTGCGCGTCTCGGCGGAAGTGCTCTACGTCCAGGCCGGGATTCTCGAACCGGGGGAGAGCAACGCGGTGCGCGACGCCGTGGTCACCGACACTGCCATCACCGAACGGCAGAAGCAGGTGTTGCTGGACATCTACAACTCGTTCATCCAACAGAACGAAGCGGCCATCGAGCAGGACGCGATTGCTGCGAGCGAGGAGTCGACCAACTGAACAGCCGACGCGCACCCTCGGAGATAACCACCCAGACAGATTTGCCACCGAAAGGATTGATCACCATGGCAGAGAACCCGACCATCGAAGAACTGAAGGCCCCGTTGCTGGCTGCGGTGGGCGCCGCCGACCTGGCCCTGGCGACCGTCAACGAGATCGTCGCGGCCCTGCGCGAGCGCGCCGAGGAGGCCCGCACCGACGCCAGCAGCCGCGCCGAGGAGCGCCGCGCCAAGCTGACCGGCCGCGTCGACGACGCCCGGGACCGCCTGGCGTCGCTGCAGGAGGAGCTGCCCAAGGAGTTCGGCGAGCTGCGCGACAAGCTGTCCGCCGACGAGCTTCGCCGCGTCGCTGAGGGCTACGCCGAGCAGGCACAGGCCACCTACACCAGCCTCGTCGAGCGTGGCGAGGCCGCCATCGAGCGGCTGCGCAACCAGCCGGCGCTCGAGGACGCCGCCGAGCGCGCCGAGGGCTACGTGGACCAGGCCGTCGAGGTGACCCAGGACGCGCTGGGCACCGTGGCCGCGCAGACCCGCGCCGTCGGTGAGCGGGCCGCCAAGCTGGTCGGCGTGGAACTGCCGGGCCGCGTCGACGAGGCCGTGTTGGACGCTGAGATCGCCGTGGAGAACGTCGCCAACAAGGCGCCGGCCAAGAAGGCTGCCGCCAAGAAGGCGCCGGCCAAGAAGGCCGCCGCCAAGAAGGCCCCGGCCAAGAAGGCGCCCGCCAAGAAGGTCACGCAGAAGTAGCGAAGTGAATACGCCCAGCTCCGAGTAGCTGGAGTCGACCAGTCGATGACGCCCGATTAGGGTGGTGAGGTGATTCTTGCCAACCTAACGGGCGTCATTGCGTTGGTCCTCATGGCCGCCGCGGCCGGCGTCGGGCTCTACGCGTTCGTGCACGCCGCGCTGCAACGCGCCGACGCATATCCGGCCGTCGACAAGCTGACCAAGCCGGTCTGGCTGCTGATCCTCGGCGTCGCGCTGCTGTTGGTGCTGTTGTTGGACATCTTCGGCGCCGCGATCTGCGCGGCCGCCGCGGGCGTGTACCTCGTCGACGTCAAACCCAAATTGCTCGAGATCCAGGGAAAGTCGCGCTGAGCGGCATGCGGCACCGGTTCGCCGCCGCGGTGCTGACCGTCGCGGCCCTCGTGGCGCTGTCACCGGCGCTCGGCACCGCCGGGGCCGACGAGGCCGCGCCGCCGCCGGACCTGATCGAGCACACCGAGTGGGCGCAATGGGGTGACCTCAAGAGCCTGCGGGTGTACCCGACGGCCGCCGGTCGCGCCGAGGCCGCCCAGCTGCGGAACCGGCCGGTCGGGGAGGCCGCCTGGCGGCAGGTGCTCGACGCGGCCCCCGAGGCCGATATCCCCGGCATGCGCGAGCAGTTCCTGTGCCACTGGCAATTGGCCGAGTTCGCGCACCCGGGCAAGGAGAGTTGGAACCTCGAGCCGTGGCGACCCGAGGTGGACGCCGCCACCTTGATCGAGACCGGCTGCAACCCCGGCGGCACCCAGGAGCCCTTCTGATGACGAACTGGACCCGGGCGCGGGTGGCCGGCCTGGTCGACCACACCCTGCTCAAGCCGGAGGCCACCGCCGCCGCGGTCACGGCCCTGGTCGCCGACGCCGCCGAGCTCGGCGTCTACGCGGTGTGCGTGTCACCGTCCATAGTCGGTGTGGCCGCCGCGGCTGCCCCGGCCGAATTGGCGGTCGCGGCCGTGGCCGGCTTCCCGTCCGGTAAGCACCTGCCGGAGATCAAGGCCCGCGAGGCCGCGCTGGCGGTGACCGCCGGTGCGACCGAGGTGGACATGGTCATCGATGTCGGGACCGCGCTGTCCGGGGACTTCGCCGCGGTGGGCGCCGACGTCGCCGCCGTGCGCGCCGCGGTGCCGACGGCCGTGCTGAAGGTGATCGTCGAATCCGCGGCCCTGCTGGAGCACGCCGGGGAGGACACCCTGGTCGCGGTGTGCCGCGCCGCCGCCGACGCGGGCGCCGACTTCGTCAAGACCTCGACGGGATTTCATCCCGCCGGCGGGGCGTCGGTGCGGGCCATCTCCGTGATGGCCGACACCGTCGGGCCCGCGCTGGGCATCAAGGCCAGCGGCGGGATCCGCACCGCGCAGGACGCGATCGCGATGCTCGACGCCGGGGCCACCCGGCTGGGGCTGTCGGGGACCGCCGCGGTGCTCGACGGCCTGCCCTGACCCGCATCACAGACCGGCGAAGCAGGGATCCTCGTTGGCCGGCGGGATGGTCGCGTTGGTCGTCGAGAACACCGCCGTCACACCGGAATCGGTGACGTCGACGCTGTCGGCGTGGATGCCCATCGGGTAGCCCTTGGTGAGCTGCGAGGTGAAGGCGTCCAGCACGGGCTGCACGGTCTCGCGCGGCAGGCTGAAGCCGAGCCCGCTGACGCTGAGCACGTCGAGTGCCAGCCCCTCCTCGTCGACCCGCGGCTTGGCGGTGATACTGCCCAGCCCGCCGCGCAACTCGATGGTGCCGTCATTGGTATTGGTCTGCACGTCCGAGACGATGCCGCCGAACAGCGGGATGGCGTCCTGCACGGTCTCCTTGATGCCCTCGGCGGTCCAGGTGATGGTCGCCACCAGCGAGCCGATGGTGCCGCCGGAGTTGGCGGTCTCGGCCAACTGGACATCCTCGATGTCGATATTGACCGTCATGCCCTTGGCGTTGCGCACCTGATTGCCGGCGGTCTCGATGGAGATGTTGGTGTACTTCTTGCGGGCGTGCTGCCACAGGAACGGCGGCACCACCCCGAACGAGGCGCTGGCCTCGTCCTCGACCACGCACGAAGTCACCTGCGCCACAATGGTGTTGGCGCGGTTACGGGCATAGAGCTCACCGGCCAGCACACCGGCGATGCCGAGTGCGGCCACGATCACCAGCACCAGGGCCACCGACAGCGGATCGGAGAAGAACCTGCGCACGGGGTTCTCCTTCCCGGGTGCGCCGGGCGGCGGTGGCGGGGGCGCGTCGCCGGCCGGCGGTGGCGGGGGCGGGGCGTCCTGCCGCGGGATGTGCTGAGTGGCCGGATCCGCCTGCGGGCGTTCGATCCGCTCCGTGGGACGGGCCTCGGCGCCCGGCGCGCTGCTCATGCGCTCGGTGGCGCCGAAGGGCTCGGGCTGCTGGGGCTGCTGCGGTTGACCTTGGGTGGGGCGGGCCCACATCGGGTCATCGCCGTGCGGCGGGTTCGTCACCCGCGCGATTCTGCCCTATCGAGCTGAGCGAAGGTCGAGCGGTTGCTGAGCACGGCCAACGCCTCGCGCGCCGGGCCGACGGCCGCGAGGTCCAGATCGTGCACCAGCAGCTGCGGATCTTGGTCCGCCGAGGCCAGCACCTGACCGTACGGACCAACCAGCACGCTGCCGCCCACGCCGGTGGGTCCGGCCTTGGCGATCTCGTCGCCGGGATAGGCCTGGTCGACGGCGGCCAGGTAGCTCGCGGTGTCCAGCGCGCGGGCCCGCGCCAGCAGCGTCCACTGGTCGAGCTTGCCGGGCCCGGACCCCCAGGACGCGCTGACGGTGATCAGCTGCGCGCCGCGGTGGGCCAGTTCCACATACAGCTCGGGGAACCGGATGTCGTAGCAGGTGGTGATGCCGACGGTGACGCCGTCGACCTCGATGGTCACGGGGGTGAAGCCCGGGGCCACGGTCCGCGACTCGGTGAAGCCGAACGCGTCGTAGAGGTGGATCTTGTCGTAGTGCATGTCGACGCCGGGACCAGCGGCCAGCAGCGTGTTGGTGACGCGGTCATCGGCGGTGGGGCAGAACATGCCGGCCAGCACCGTCACCCCGGCCGCGTCCGCGACCCGGCGCACCCCGTCGGCCCAGGGCCCGTCGACCGGCTGGGCGACGGGCTTCAAGGACACCCCGAAGCGGCACATGGTGGCCTCCGGGAACACCACCAGCCGGGCGCCGTCGTCGGCGGCGCGGCGGGTGAGGTCCTCGACGGTCGCCAGGTTGGCCGCCGGGTCGGTGGTGCTGACGATCTGGGCCAGGGCGATGCGCATGACCCCAGGTTAGGCCCCGCGCTCAGATGGGAGCCACGACCGACCAGGGGACCGTCAGCACCGCGTCGCGGACCTTGCGCCGGGCCGGCTCGAGCGCCAGGCCGTCGGCCCGCAGCGCGGCCAGCATGGCCCGCCAGCGTTCCCGCGGGCCGAATACCCCGTGCGTGGCGGCGCCCGCCCAGGCCCGGTCGGCGGCGCCGAGCAGCGCGTGCACCGGCTCACCGGAGACGTTGCGGTGGATCAGGATCTTCGGCAGCCGCTCGGCCAGGTCCGACGGGCGGTCGATGTGCTGCGGGTCGCAGGCCAGCGTCAGGCTGATCGGACCGTCGCGGTCCAGCAGCACCCAGCAGCACCGGCGGCCCAACTCGTCGCAGGTGCCGTCGACGATCAGGCCGCCGGGGGCCAGCCCGGCCTGCATCGTCGACCAGGCGGCGGCGACGTCGTCGACCGGATACTGCCGCAGCACGTTGAACGCGCGCACCAGCACCGGGCGCAGGCCGGCCAGTTCGAAACCGCCGCGCGCGAAGTCCACGGCGTCGGTCGCCGCGGCCCGCCCGGCGGCCACCCGCTCCGGGTCGATCTCGAGTCCCACCACCCGCACGTCGGGACGCACCCCGCGCAGCCGGGTGGCCAACTCGAGGGTGGTGACGGGCAGCGCGCCGTAGCCGAGGTCGACCACCAGCGGGTCGACGGCGGTGGTCAGGGCGGCGATCACCCGCGGCGCGTGCACCAGCCAGCGGTCGGCCCGGCGCAACCGGTTGTGTCCGGTGGTGCCGCGGGTGGGTTGTCCGATCGGCCGGTTCAGTGCTGCCCGGCCAGGATCCATGCGGTGGTGAAGCGCTGCTCGCTGATCAGCAGTTCGACGAGCTGGCTTCCGATGAAGCCCTCCACCTTGCCGCCCACCAGCGGGATCTTGACCTCGACGGTGACGTTGAGGTCGGCCTTGGACCCAGCGCCGTCGGGCGCCAGGTTGCCCGACCCGGTCACCGACGCCGGCGCCCCCGGGATGCGCGCGGCGACGCTGGCCGTCGAGCGGTCGGCCACCACCGCGCTCCACTTTTCTTCGCGCTTGATCTGCAGATCACCCTGATGGAACTGGGCCACGAAGCCCGGCATCCGGTCGGCGCGCAGCACCTGCGTGGTGGCGACGACGATCGCCCCGTCGGCGCCGATGTCGAGGGTGTCCAGCGTTGCGTCGTCGGCCCCGGAGTCGGCCAGCCGGGCCAGCCAGTACTGCTCGTCGGCGAACGCCGCATGCACCTGCGTGACACTGCCCTGGTAGTTGGCCGACAAGTCGAATGAACGCGGCATGACTGGTCAGGCTACCGTTACGGCCCGTGGGCGGTTCGCAATTCGCGGGCGCGGCGGTCACTGAGCAGGTGCCGCTGGCGTCGCTGACCACCCTGCGGGTGGGGCCGGTGGCACGCCGGGTCATCACGGCCGTGCACACCGACCAGATTGTCGCTGCGCTGCGTGAACTGCGCGGTGAATCGGTGCTGCTGCTCGCGGGCGGGTCCAATGTGGTGTTGGCCGGCGAGCAGTCGGATCTGACCGTGCTGCGGCTGGCGTCGGACGGGATCGTCGTCGACGGCAACCGGGTGCGCGCGGAGGCCGGCGCGGTCTGGGACGACGTGGTGGTGGCCTCGCTGGCCGCCGGACTGGGCGGGTTGGAATGCCTGTCGGGCATCCCTGGTTCGGCCGGTGCCACGCCGGTGCAGAACGTCGGCGCCTACGGGGCCGAGGTCGCCGACACCATCACGCGGGTGCGGTTGCTGGACCGTCGCAGCGGGGAGCTGTCCTGGGTCGATCCCGAGGCGCTGCGCTTCGGCTACCGCACCAGCATCCTCAAGCACGGCCCCGACGCCGCGCATTACGTGGTGCTCGAGGTTGAGTTCGCGCTCGACGCCGCGGGACGCAGCGCACCGCTGCGCTACGGCGAACTCGCCGCGACGCTGGGTGCGAGCGCCGGCGACCGGGCCGAACCGGCGCGGGTGCGCGAGGCCGTGCTGGGCCTGCGCCGCGGCAAGGGCATGGTGCTCGACGCCGAGGATCACGATACCTGGAGCGTGGGTTCGTTCTTCACCAATCCGGTGGTCAGCAGCGCGGCGTTCGAAGCGGTCGCCGCGCGCGCGGACGGCCCGGTCCCGCACTATCCGGCCGGTGACCAGGTGAAGCTCGCCGCGGGCTGGCTGGTGGAGGCCGCGGGCTTCGGCAAGGGTTTCCCGGGTGCCGATGCACCAGCCCGGCTGTCGACCAAGCACGCGCTGGCCCTGACCAACCGCGGCGGGGCGACCGGGGCCGACATCATCGCCCTGGCCCGCCGGGTGCGCGACGGCGTGTTCGACGCCTTCGGGATTCGGCTCGAGCCGGAGCCGGTCATCATCGGCGCGGTGCTCTGAGCGGGGCCGACCCGGTCCGTATTCTTCTTTCTGTGAGGCCAGCGCGCGATCCAGCGGCACCGACGGCGATCACGCGGCGTACCGCGATCGGCGCTCTGGCGCTGGGTGTGGTGGCGCCCGGGGCGCTGGCGGCCTGCCTCCGGTCCGAAGACGGCCCGGGCTCCGATGCGGGGCCGCCGCCGGCCCCCGAGATCGAGTTCACCCCGGCCACCGACGCCGTCGACGTGCTGCCCACCGACCCGGTCCGCGTCGAGGTGCGCTACGGCCGGCTGCAGCGGCTGGCGCTGCGCAATCCCGAGGGCAAGGTCGTCGCGGGGACCATCGATCGCGAGCGCACCGCGTTCGTGACCACCGAACCGCTCGGCTACGACGCGACCTACACCTGGGACGGCGCCGTGGTGGGCGCCGACGGGCAGGCGGTGCCGGTGTCGGGCAGCTTCCGCACGGTCAGCCCCACGCGCGTGGTCGGCGGGCAGTTCCAGCTGGCCGACGGCCAGACCGTCGGCGTCGCGGCCCCGATCATCCTGCAGTTCGACGCGCCGATCAGCGACAAGGCGGCCGTCGAGCGCGCCCTGCGGGTCACCACCGAGCCGCCGGTCGAGGGCGGCTGGGCGTGGCTGCCGGACGAGGCCGCCGGCGCCCGGCTGCATTGGCGCACCCGCGAGTACTTCCCGGCGGGCACCACGGTGCACGTGGACGCCCCGCTCTACGGCGTGCACTTCGGCGACGGGGCCTACGGGGCCGCGGACTCCACGCTGGACTTCGCCATTGGCCGCCGCCAGGTGGTGCGCGCCGACGCGGCCGGTCACCGCATCCAGGTGCTCACCGACGCCGGGGTGATCATGGACTTCGCCTGCAGCTACGGCGAGGGCGACGTGGACCGCAACGTCACCCGCAGCGGCATCCACGTGGTCACCGAGCGCTACGAGGACTTCTACATGACCAATCCCGCCGCCGGGTACGCGAACCTGCGCGAACGGTTCGCCGTGCGGATCTCCAACAACGGCGAGTTCATCCACGCCAACCCGGCGAGCCTGGGCGCGCAGGGCAACGCGAATGTCACCAACGGCTGCATCAACCTGTCCCTCGAAGACGCCGAGCAGTACTTCCACTCGGCGGTCTACGGGGATCCGGTCGAGGTCACCGGGACCCGCATCGAGCTGTCCTACGCCGACGGCGACATCTGGGACTGGGTGGTCGGCTGGGACGACTGGAAGGCCATGTCGGCGCTGACGGACGAGCAGTCCAGCGAAGCGCTGCCGAGCACCGTCCCGGCCACCCCGACGGACGCCCCGACGCTGTCTACGGGAACCCCGGCTACGGGGCAGCCCGGCGGTTGAACCGGCCGTTGGGGGCCTGGTCGCGGGGCCGGATCACGATCTGATCCAGGTTGACGTGGGACGGCCGGTCGGCGACGAAGCCGATCACCTCGGCGACGTCGCGCGCGACCAGCGGGGTGATGCCGGCATACACCGCGTCGGCGCGCTGTTCGTCGCCCTCGAAACGCACCAGGGAGAACTCGGTCTCCACGGCCCCGGGCGCAATCTCGGTGAGCCGCACCGGCTTTCCGAGCAGTTCGCCGCGCAGGGTGCGGTGCAACGCGCCCTGGCCGTGCTTGGCCGCGGTGTAGCCCGAGCCGCCGTCGTAGGTCTCGAAGGCCGCGATGGAGGTGACGGTGACGATCAGGCCGTCGCCGGAGGCGACCAGTTGGTCCAGCAGCGCCCGGGTGACTCGCAGCGTGCCCAGCACGTTGGTCTCCCACATCCAGCGCCAGTGCTCCAGATCGGCGTCGGCCACCGACGCCAGCCCCTTGGCGCCGCCGGCGTTGTTGACCAGCACGGACAGCTCGCCCGGCAACCCGCGCACCACCTCGGCCAGGGCCGCCACGGAGGCGTCGTCGGTGACATCCGTCACTGCCGCGGTGCCGCCGATCTCGGCGGCCAGCGCCGCCACGCGTTCTTCCCGCCGCGCCGCGACGACCACATGAAAGCCAAGAGCTGCAAGAACTTTCGCGGTCTCTTCGCCGATGCCCGAGCTGGCCCCGGTGACAACAGCGATCTTCTGGACCCCGTCGTGAGATTCGGTCATCGTGCCAATCCTAGTGATTGTGTTAAATTCTGCTCCGTGTCCAATCGGTACCAGGGAGCCAGCCGCGCTCCGCACGCCATGGCGTGTGGGGCGTTGTCGTGTTGTTGTCCCGGTAATCACCGCGTCTGACATGTCCTGACTCCGTCAGGTTGGCGCGGTTTCCCCGACGCCCCAACCGAACCGGACCCTTAGGACAACTCTCGTGCGTACCACCCTTGCCCCCGTTTCTCACCTGCATCCAGTGCGCTCCCGGCATCAGGTCGTGCCACCGGCCCTGCGGGTCGCCGACGGCGCCGCCGCGGCCGTCTTCGCCGCCGTGCGACTGCGCGGGCCCATCGCCCGCGACGCCGTCGCCAGCAGCACCAAACTCTCGATCGCCACGGTGAACCGGCAGGTCACCGCCCTGCTGGAGGCGGGTCTGCTGCGCGAACGCGCGGACCTGGCCACCTCCGGCGCCATCGGCCGCCCGCGGGTTCCGGTCGAGATCAACCACGAGCCCTACCTGACCGTGGGTGTGCACATCGGCGCCAAGACCACCAGCATTGTGGCCACCGACCTGTTCGGCCGCACGCTGGACGCCGTCGAGACGCCCACCCCGCGCGGCGCGCAGGGCCCCGCGCTGGCGACGTTGGCGGCCAGCGTGCAGCGCTATCTGAGCCGCTGGCACCGCCGGCAGACGCTGTGGGTCGGCGTGGCCACCGGCGGCGTCGTCGACAGCGCCCTCGGCGTGGTGGACCACCCGCGGTTGGGCTGGAGCCAGGCCCCGGTGGGCCCGGTGCTGGCCGACACGCTGGGCCTGCCGGTGTCGGTGGCCGCCCACGTCGATGCGATGGCCGCGGCCGAACTGCTGCTCGGGGTGCGCCGCCTCAATGCGCCGGCCACCAGCCTCTACGTCTACGCCCGGGAGACCGTCGGCTACGCGCTGATCATCGACGGCCGGGTGCACAGTCCCAGCAGCGGCCCCGGAACCATCGCCAACCTGCCGGCGCATTCGGAATTGCTCGGCGGCACAGGGATTCTGGAGACCACCGTCAGCGACGAGGCGGTGGTCGCCGCGGCCCGGCGGCTGGGTATCGGCTCGGGCCAGGGTTCGGAGGTGTCCACCGTGGCCGCGGTGGTGACCGCCGCGCGCCGCGGCAACGAGTCCGCTCGGCGGCTGCTGGCCGAACGGGCCCGGGTGCTCGGCGAGGCCGTCGCCCTGCTTCGCGATCTGCTCAACCCGGACGACCTGGTGGTCGGCGGGCAGGCGTTCACCGAGTACTCCGAAACCCTCGCCGGCGTCGAGGCCGCCTACGCGCAGCGCTCGGTGCTGGCGGCGCGCGAGATCCGGATCACCGCGTTCGGCAACCGCGTGCAGGAGGTCGGCGCCGGCGTGGTGTCGCTGGGCGCGCTGTACGCCGATCCGCTGGGCGCGTTGCGGCGCGCCACCCGCCCGCGGGTCAGCGCGGCCGTCGCGCACTGACCGCGCTTACCTGGGGTGCGGACCCCTGGTGTAAGGATGAAGTGTGCGCGTCGCAGTGTTGTCGGTCCATACCTCGCCGCTGGCCCAGCCGGGAACCGGTGATGCCGGGGGGATGAACGTCTATGTCCTGCAGACCGCACTGCACCTGGCGCAACGCGGGGTCGAGGTGGAGATCTTCACCCGGGCGACGTCGTCGGCCGATGCGCCGGTGGTGCCGGTGGCCCCCGGGGTGGTGGTGCGCAACGTGGTCGCCGGACCGTTCGAGGGCCTCGACAAGTACGACCTGCCCACCCAGTTGTGCGCGTTCACCGCGGGCGTCCTGCGCGCCGAGGCCACTCACGAGCCCGGCTACTACGACATCGTGCATTCGCACTACTGGCTTTCCGGGCAGGTCGGCTGGCTGGCCCGGGACCGCTGGGCGGTGCCGCAGGTGCACACCGCGCACACCCTGGCCGCGGTCAAGAACGCGGCGCTGGCCGAGGGGGACTCGCCCGAGCCGGCGCTGCGCGCGGTCGGCGAGCAGCAGGTGGTCGACGAGGCGGACCGGCTGATTGTCAACACCGAAGACGAAGCGCGCCAACTGGTTTCGCTGTACAACGCGGATCCGTCCCGGATCGACATCGTCCACCCCGGGGTCGACCTGCAGACCTTCACCCCCGGCGATCGGGCCGCGGCGCGCGCGGTCCTCGGGCTGCCGGACGAACCGACGGTCGCCTTCGTCGGGCGCATCCAGCCGCTCAAGGCCCCCGACGTGTTGCTGCGCGCGGCGGCCAAGCTGCCCGGGGTGCGCGTCGTGGTCGCCGGCGGCCCGTCGGGCAGCGGCCTGGCCGCCCCCGACGGATTGATCCGCCTGGCCGACGAATTGGGTATCTCCGATCGGGTGACGTTCCTGCCGCCGCAGTCCCGCGAGGATCTGGTCAACGTGTACCGCGCCGCCGATCTGGTGGCGGTGCCGAGCTATTCGGAATCCTTCGGCCTGGTGGCGGTCGAGGCCCAGGCGTGCGGCACGCCGGTGGTGGCCGCCGCGGTCGGCGGCCTGCCGGTGGCGGTGCGCGACGGCCAGACCGGCGCGTTGGTGGACAGCCACGACCCCGACCGTTGGGCCGGCGCGCTCGGCGACCTGCTGCAGCACGCCGATCTGGCCGCGATGGGGGCGGCCGCGGTGTCGCACGCCGCGACGTTCTCCTGGGAGCACACCGTCGACGCGTTGCTGGGCGCCTACCGCCGGGCGATCACCGACTACGACCTGGTGCACCACCGCAGCGCGCGCGAAACCGTCGGGGCGCCGTCGGTGCGGCGGGCGCGGCGCTGGACCCGGCGGCGGGGGGTGCGCGCATGAACCCGCAGTCCGAACAGGTGCAGCGGCTCATCGAGGCGGCGCTGGACGAACGCGAGTTGGACTACTCCCGGCACGAGGGGGCCCACGGCGGGCTGCCGGGGCTGGTGGTGCCGCTGCCGGGCGAGCGCAAGCTCACCACCAACACCATCCTGAGCATCGGCGAGCACTCGGTCCGGGTCGAGGCGTTCGTGTGCCGCAGGCCCGACGAGGACTTCGAGGCGGTCTACCGCTTCCTGCTCAAACGCAACAACCGGCTCTACGGCGTGGCCTACACCCTGGACAACGTCGGCGACATCTACCTGGTCGGCCGGATGGCGCTGGAACTGGTCACCGCCGACGAGATCGACCGGATCCTCGGGCAGGTGCTCGAGGCGGTCGACTCGGACTTCAACACGTTGCTGGAGCTGGGTTTTCGCTCGTCCATCCAAAAGGAGTGGGCGTGGCGGGTGTCGCGCGGTGAATCGTTGAAGAACCTCGCGGCCTTCGAGCACCTGATCGACGAATAGCTCGCGGTCGGTCGCGAGTGACCCGTCGCCCCGGCGGGCATGAGAAGATTCGGGGCATGTCTGACTCCACATTGGTGCTGCTCCGGCACGGCCAGAGCGAATGGAATGCGCTGAACCTGTTCACCGGCTGGGTCGATGTCGACCTGACCGAACTGGGCCGCGCCGAGGCGGTCCGCGGCGGCGAGTTGATGGCCGAGCAGGGACTGCTGCCCGATGTGCTCTACACCTCGCTGATGCGGCGCGCCATCACCACCGCGAATCTCGCTCTCGACGCCGCCGACCGGCACTGGATCCCGGTGCACCGGGACTGGCGGCTCAACGAGCGGCACTACGGCGCGCTGCAGGGTCTGGACAAGGCGGCGACCAAGGAGAAGTACGGCGAGGAGCAGTTCATGGCGTGGCGGCGCAGCTACGACACCCCGCCGCCGCCCATCGAGAAGGGCAGCGAGTTCAGCCAGGACGCCGACCCGCGCTACGCCGACATCGGCGGCGGCCCGCTGACCGAATGCCTGGCCGACGTGGTCGCGCGGTTCGTGCCCTACTTCACCGAGACCATCGTCCCGGACCTGAAGGCCGGCAAGACCGTGCTGATCGCCGCGCACGGCAACTCGCTGCGGGCCCTGGTCAAGCACCTCGACAACATGAGCGACGAGGACGTGGTGGGTCTGAACATCCCCACCGGCATCCCGCTGCGCTACGACCTCGACGAGAACCTGAAGCCGAAGGTTCCCGGCGGCACCTACCTGGATCCCGAGGCGGCGGCCGCGGGTGCGGCGGCGGTGGCCAGCCAGGGCGCCAAGTAGCGCACCGGCCCCCCGCCCGCCGCTTGGGCAAGCGGCGGGCAAACGTCAGATGAACTGGGGTGAACGGCACCCGAACTCCTGGTCGGCGGAGTGTGACTTGTCTCGTTTTGGCCGCTCGCTGCTGGGATGACGTTCACTGACCTGCGTACGATCTTCGCGTGAGTGTGGTGTCGGCACTGGCCCTGGCCGGTGTAGTGGCCGCGGTGAGTCTCGCCGTGGGTGTCGCCGTTGGCGCCTGGGTGTGGCCGCGGCTGGTCGGCCGCCGGCAGCGCAAGGCGACCGAGCTGGCCAACTACGCCGTCGCCCAGATGCTCAAGCACACCGTCGACCTGGCCCCGCAGGGCATCGTCGTCGTCGACGGCTACCGCAACGTGGTGTTCATCAACGAGCGCGCCCAGCACGGCGAGTTGGGGCCGGTGCACGATGGCCTGCTCGACGACCGCGCGTGGCGGGCCGTGCAGCGCACCCTGGCCACCGGCGAGGACACCGACGTGGACCTGTCGCCGCGGCGCCGCAGCACGGTCAGCCGCCCGGGGATGTCCATCCGCGGCCACGTCCGCCGGCTCGCCGATGACAGCAAGTACGCGGTGATTTTCGTCGACGACCAGTCCGAGCAGGCCCGGATGGAGGCGACGCGGCGCGACTTCGTCGCCAACGTCAGCCACGAACTCAAGACCCCGGTGGGGGCCATGGGCGTGCTGGCCGAGGCGCTCCTGGAGTCCGTCGACGACCCCGAGACCGTGCGCCGCTTCGGCGAGCAGGTGCTCGGCGAGTCCAAGCGGCTGGCGAACATGGTCGGCGAGCTGATCGAACTGTCCCGGCTGCAGGGCGCCGAGAAGATTCCCAACTTCGACACGGTCGACATCGATGGCACTGTGTCCGAGGCGATCTCGCGCTACAAGGTGGCCGCCGACAACGCCGACATCACGATCGCCACCGACGCCCCGACGGGGCTCGAGGCGGTCGGGAATCAGCCCCTGCTGGTCACCGCGGTGGCCAACCTGATCTCCAACGCCATCGCGTACTCGCCGCAGGGTTCCACCGTGTCGATCAGCCGGCGTCGGCGCGGCAACAACGTCGAGATCGCGGTCACCGACCGCGGGATCGGCATCGCGCCCGCCGATCAGGAGCGGGTCTTCGAACGCTTCTTCCGGGTGGACAAGGCGCGCTCCCGCGCGACGGGCGGCACCGGCCTGGGCCTGGCCATCGTCAAGCACGTGGCGGCCAACCACAACGGATCGATCCGGCTGTGGAGCAAGGCGGGTACCGGATCGACGTTCACGCTGTCGGTGCCGGCCCACCGGGACGCCGAAGGGTTTAGTTGATGAGTAGGAAATCCGAGAGAGGACCGTTGTAGGCAATGACCAGTGTGCTGATCGTTGAGGACGAGGAGTCGCTGGCCGATCCCTTGGCGTTCTTGCTGCGCAAGGAGGGGTTCGAGGCCACCGTGGTGACCGATGGGCCGAGCGCGTTGGCCGAGTTCGAGCGGTCCGGCGCCGACATTGTGCTGTTGGATCTGATGCTGCCGGGGATGAGCGGCACCGATGTCTGCAAGCAACTGCGGCTGCGCTCGAGCGTGCCGGTGATCATGGTGACCGCGCGCGACAGCGAGATCGACAAGGTCGTCGGGCTCGAACTCGGCGCCGACGACTACGTGACCAAGCCGTACTCGGCCCGCGAGCTGATCGCCCGCATCCGGGCCGTGCTGCGCCGCGGCGGCGAGGTCGACGATGTGGCCGGCGAGGTGGGGGTGCTCGAGGCCGGCCCGGTCCGGATGGACGTCGAGCGACACGTGGTGAGCGTGAACGGAGATCCGATCACGTTGCCGCTCAAGGAATTCGACCTGCTCGAATACCTGATGCGCAACAGCGGACGGGTGCTGACCCGCGGTCAGCTCATCGACCGGGTCTGGGGTGCGGACTACGTCGGCGACACCAAGACCCTGGACGTGCACGTCAAACGGCTGCGGTCCAAGATCGAGTCCAACCCCGCGAATCCGGTGCTGTTGGTCACCGTGCGAGGCCTGGGCTACAAGCTGGAAGGCTGATCTCGGCGCTCAGCAACCTTTGCTAGGGTGTGCGCCCGGTGTCGACGTGTGGGAGCTGGGCGGTGGAGATCGGGGGATCGGCCTGCCGTGCCTGTGGTTCGGGGGGCCTGCAGCAAGTGCTGGCGCACGACGGGCTGACGCTGGTGCTGTGCCCGGACTGCGGTCTGGCGCAGCTGCCGGCCCGCTCCGACGACGCCGTCGCCGAGGCACGGTGCCGGCCGCGCGGGACGACCCGCGCCGAACACGTCACCCAGGCGATACGCACCGCCGATGCCGCCGACCTGCTCCGAGGCGAGACGGTGCGGCACTTCGGCGGCGCCCACGGGGGCAGCTGGCTGCCGCTGCTCACCGGGATGGGGATGCGCACCGTCTACGGCGGTCCGGCCGATGTGGTGGTCGACTCCTTCGGGGCGATGCACGACCGCGGCCAGCGGACGGCGATCGCGCAGTTGGCCGCGGCCACCGCGCCGGCCGGGGTGCTGCTGATGCAGTTCGATCCCATCGCCGAGCACCTGCGGCGCGGCGAGTGGGACATGTTGTCGCGCAACCACTTCGCCTACTACTCACTGACCTCCCTGAGACGGCTGCTGGCCGCCGAGCGGATGTCGGTGGTCGCCGCCTGGAAGCTGGATCTGCACGGCGGCACCACCATGCTGGCCGCCGTGCACGCGCCGCAGTGGCCCGTCGACGCCGAGGTCTCGCGGATGCTCACCGAGGAACACAAGCTGGGGGTGGCCAGCGGCGACGGGTTCGAGGACCTGCGCCGACGGGCCGGCCGGGGGCGCTGAGTCAGGGAGCGGCGCGCGTCGCCGGATGCACCGCGATCAGGCCCAGGCCGCTGCGCCGCCGGCACATCGCGGCCAACTCGCCGTAGGCCTTCTCGCCGAGCAGTTCGGTCAATTCCGGTGCGTAGGACTCGAAGACGGGTTTGACGCCGACGTGCGCGGCCGGGTCGCCGGTGCAGTACCAGTGCAGGTCGGCGCCGCCGGAACCCCAACCGCGGCGGTCGTATTCGGTGATCGTGGTCTTGAGGATCTCCGAACCGTCGGGCCGGGTGACCCATTCCTGGGTGCGCCGCATCGGCAGCTGCCAGCACACCTCGGGCTTCATGGTCAGCGGCTCGACGCCGAGTTTCAGCGCCTTGCTGTGCAGGGCGCACCCGATGCCCCCGGCAAAGCCCGGGCGGTTCAGGAAGATGCAGGCGCCCTTGTACTTGCGGGTGCGCCAGTTGGGCTCGTCGTCGTACTCGTCGAGTTCGAGGTAGCCCTTGCGGCCCAGGCCCTTGTCCCGGAACTGCCAGTCCTCGGCGGTCAACTGTCCGACGGCGTCATCGAGGCGGGCGCGGTCGTCGTCGTCGGACAGGAACGCGCCATGCGAACAGCACCCGTCGTCGGGGCGTCCCTCGACGGTGCCCTGGCAGGCCGGTGTGCCGAACACACACGTCCAGCGGGACAGCAACCAGGTGAGATCGGCGGCGATCACATGCTCGTCGTTGTCGGGGTCGAAGAACTCCACCCACTCGCGCGGGAAGTCCAGATCGACCTCGCCGGGATGCACACCATCTGCCACCCGACCAACGGTAGACGAGAACGGCGCAGCGGGCCGAACGGCGCGGCAGTCGCTCAGCTCGGGGCACCCGGTGCCCGGCGGGTCGCTATGCTGCGTGATTGCGGGACATGAACTGGCGTCGGACCGCGAGTCACGAGGACACTGGGACCAGTGGTCTCAGAAAACTCATAGCGTTCATCTTTAGGATGACCGCTGTTGACCGTGCAGAACTGGAAGGAGTCGGCGCCGAGCGCTCACCGCAGACCGCGGCAGGCGCGCTGGTGGCGGAGGCAAGCATGCGAGCGCTGTCGAGAGAAGCGGAGAGCGGCACCCCGGGGTCGTTGCGGGACGGGCTGACGCTGCGCGAGTTCGGCGGCGGGGCCGAAGTGGCGGAAACCCCGGTGGACAGGCGAGGCAACAGACGATGACTGGACCAGACAACGGGCAGGCGGGCACCCGCCCGATCTCGGTGGCCGAATTGCTCGCCAAGAACGGCACGATCGGTTCGCCCCCGGTGGGTGGCCGGCGTCGGCGCCGCCGCGGCAACAGCGACGCGGTGACCGTCGCCGAACTCACCGGCGAGATCCCCGTCGTGCGCACCGGTGAGATCCCGGTCGTCAGCGAGGGCACCGACACCGAGACCGCCGCCGAGACCGCCACGGATACCGCCGCCGATATCGCCACGAAGGCGCCCCCGAGCACGGACGAACCGGCCGAGGCGGCCGTCGAGTCCGCCCCGGCGGCACCCGAAGCCCCGGTCGAGGAGGACGAGGAGCCCGAGCCCGACCCCGAGCCCGAGGTGCCGGCGGCCCCGCAGCGCTCCGC
>JAEWRC010000076.1 GCA_023460175.1 Actinomycetes bacterium | reverse complement strand
ACCCACCACCGCGCCGTCCTCGACGATCAACTCGGTCAGCGGTGCGTTGCGCCAGCAGAACGCGGTGGGCAGCTGGTCGAGGGCGGCCAGGAAGCGGCCGACCAGCGCGCGGCCGCCGACCAGCAGGTCGGGGGCGGGGGCACCGAGGCGCTCGGTGTCCAGCGGGCCGCGCACCAGACCGGTGTACTGCCCGAGTTCGCGCTCCGGCAGCGGCACCGGGATGGTGTGTCGCAGACCGTCGTTGCGGGCCCCGGGCGCCGATCCGTAGTAGTCCGGCCAGGGCAGCGCCATGAACTCGAAGGCCGGGTCCTGCTCGAGGTAGGAGATGAGGCCGGCCCCGCCGCGGACGTAGGCCTCTTGCAGGTCCGACGGGGTGCGGTCACCGACCACCGCGTGGAAGTAGGTCAGCGCCTCTTCGATGGTGTCGTCGCTGCCGGCGCGGGTCAGCGCGGGGTTGCACGGGAACCACATGCCGCCCCCGCCGGAGTAGGCGGTGGTGCCGCCGAACTGATCGGTGGCCTCGGCCACCAGCACCGAAAGGCCCTCGCGCGCCGCGGTGTAGGCACCGGCCAAGCCGCCGCCCGAACCGGCGACGATCACGTCGAACTCCGCGTCGTACATGAGCCTCCTCGATAGGCGAATCTCAATCTGCTGGATGGGCCGGGCCGTTGCAACGTGTCGTCCCGATCAGCGGTAGCGGGGCCGCCGGGTTTGCCGACGAGATTGCTAGCCTTGGACAGTGCCGGAAGTTCCCGACGACGCCGCTGACCAGCCCAACCTGACGCCCACCGGGTGGGCTTTGCTGGGCATGTTGTCCGGCGGCGACGAGCTCTCCGGTTACGACATCAAGAAGTGGATCAACTGGGTGATCCGATTCTTCTACTCCAGCCCGGCCTACAGCCAGATCTACTCCGAGCTCAAGAAGCTCGAGCAGCTCGACCTGGTGACCTCGCGCGTGGAGGCCACCGCGCGCAGCCGGCGGATGTACAAGATCACCGACACCGGGCTGGCCGCGGTCACGCGCTGGACCAATGAGGATCCGGTCGAGCCGCCGACCCTGAAACACAACCCGATACTGCGGGTGATCTTCGGACACCTCACCGAACCGGGCCGGCTCAAGGACGTGCTCACCGAGCACGCCCAGTACGCCGATCGGATGCAACGCGAGGCCGCCGCCGAGGTGCGCGGCACCGACGAACAGCCCACCTGGTCCTATGCGCGCCTGGCGCTGCAGTGGTCCGAGCGCTACTACGCGGCCGAGCGGGAGCTGGCACTACAACTGATCAAGGACCTCGACGCTGCCGAGGAGACGTTCACCGAGGCCGGTCAGGCCGGTGCGCAGTTCCCGGTCCGGGAGTACTGGTACGAGGTGGAACGGCGGATCGCCGCGGAGAAAGACCAGGGCTGAGCCGGGCCGATCAGTCGGTCCGGCCCGCGGCGTGCTGCGCGGCGAGGTAGCCGAACACCAGGCCCTGGCCGATGGTCGCCCCCGCCCCCGGGTAGCTGGCCCCGAACGTGTTGGCCGCGGTGTTGCCGATCGCGTACAGGCCGTCGATGGCCGAGCCGTCTTCCCGTAGCACCCGGCCGTGGGTGTCCGCCCGGACCCCGCCGCAGGTCCCCAGGTCGCTGAGCACGACCTTGACCGCGTAGAACGGACCGTTCTCGAGCGGCCGCAGGTTCGGGTTCGGCGTGCGGGTGGGGTCGCCGTAGTAGCGGTCGTAGGCGCTGTCGCCCCGGCCGAAATCGTTGTCCTTGCCGGTGCGGGCCAGCTGGTTGAAGCGGTCCAGGGTGGCGGCCAGCGCCGCCTCGTCGACGCCGACCGAGCGGGCCAGGCCGGCGATGTCGTCGCTGCGATGGGCGATGCCGGCGTCGTACCAGGTCTTGGGGATCGGCATGCGCGGAAACAGTTCGGCCGCAAGCAGATAGCTGTTGCGGTACTGCTGGTCGAACACCATCCACATGACCTCGACCGGGTTGCCGTCGCGTTCCCGCTGCAGAACCTGCTGGCCGAACGTCATGTAGTCGGTGGCCTCGTTGATGAACCGGTTTCCGGTCTGATCGACCAGCAGGCAGCCGGGTAGCGATCGTTCGGCGAGCATGACGGTCGGCTCGCCGTCGGGCAGCGGCGCGAACGCGGGGAACCACCAGGCCTGGTCCATCAGGCCGATGCCCGCGCCGAGATCCTGCGCCGCGCGAATACCGTCTCCGGTGTTGCCCTCGGCGCCCAAACTCAGGTCTGCGCGCAGTGATTCGGACTGGAACTTCTGCCGCCAGTCCATCCGGTGGTCAAAGCCGCCGGTCGCGAGCACCACGCCGCGGCGGGCGGTGATCGTGACCTCGGTGCCGTCGCGTTCCACCACGGCGCCGTGCACCCGGTCACCGTCGATGAGCAGCCGCACCAGCGGGGTCTGCGTCCACACCGGGATGCCGGCGCGCAGGACACCGGCAAACATGCCCGCGGCCAGGGCCTGACCGCCGGCCGCGTAGCGGCGTCGCAACGCCAGGCCGCCGATACCCTGCACGGCCCGGCGCAGGATGCGGGGGACCGCCTTGCGGGGTACCCGTGCCATCAGGTTGAGCCAACGGTAGTCGGCGCCGGTCACCGGCATCGGGAACGACGACTTCATCACCCCGGGACGCAACCGGCGCAGCTCGTCGCCCAGTATCGCGGTGTTGAACGGCCGGCATTCACAGGTCCGTCCGACCGCGCTGCCGCCGGGCAGTTCCGGGTGGTAGTCCGAATAGTCCTTGGCCCACTGGAATTTCATCGGTGTGGTGCGGCGCAGCATCTCGACCGTCGCCGCCCCGTGATCCAGGAAGGCCCGCGCCCGATCGGCCGGTGCGGCGTCGCCGATCACCGATTCCAGGTAGGTGCGACCGGCCGCCATCGTGTCGTCGGAGCCGGCCTCGATCAGGATCGGGTTGGCCGGCATCCAGAACGCGCCGCCGGACCGCGCGGTGGAACCGCCGACATAGGCGGTCTTCTCGACGATCAGCGTGGACAAGCCGAGCTCATGGGCGGCCAACGCCGCGGCCATGCCGGTGCCCGAGCCGACAACCAGGAGATCGACCGCGAGGGTCTGGGGATCAGTCACCGAGCGATTCTCGGCTCGCGGCGGCCGGTGTGGGTCCGCTTGGCCCGGTCAGTGGAACACCACGCCCCCTACCGGGTGTTTGCGGTGCTACAACGGGGTGAACTGCAAGCTTTCAACAGCGAGGATGGCAGAGGAAATGACATCGTTGCAGCCCGACGGCGTCGATGAGGTGCGTCAGATCGAGGCCCAGGCCGCGCCGGCCCGATTCGCCCGTGGCTGGCACTGCCTGGGCCTGACCCGCGACCTCGGCGACGGGAAACCGCACTCGATCAATGCCTTTGGCGGAAAACTGGTGGTGTTCCGGGGTGCCGACGGCAAGCTCAACGTGCTGGACGCCTACTGCCGGCACATGGGTGGCGATCTGTCCGACGGGGAAGTGAAGGGCAACGAGATCGCGTGCCCGTTCCATGATTGGCGCTGGGGCGGCGACGGCCGCTGCAAACAGGTGCCCTACAGCCGGCGGGTGCCCAAGCTCGCGCGGACGGCGACCTGGCCGACCATGGAGCAGGACGGCATGTTGTTCGTCTGGAACGACCCGGAGAAGAAGGCGCCGCCGGCCGACGTGACGATCCCCACCATCGAGGGCGTCGGTACGGACAAGTGGACCGACTGGCATTGGTACACCACGGTTGTCGAGACCAACTGCCGCGAGATCATCGACAACATCGTGGACATGGCGCACTTCTTCTACATCCACGGCGGGCTGCCGACGGGATTCAAGAACATCTTCGAAGGCCACGTCGCCACGCAGTACTACAAGAGCGAGGCCCGGCCGGATCTCGGTTCGGGTGAGGGCGCGGCGATCCTGGGCACGACGTCGGTGGCGTCCTATTACGGACCCTCGTTCATGATCGACGAGCTCACGTACCACTACGAACACGGCGACCAAAGCACCGTTCTGCTGAACTGCCACTATCCGATCGACGAGAACTCGTTCGTGCTGCAGTACGGGATCACGGTCGAGAAGTCCGATGCAGTACCCGAGGACTTGGCGATGCAGATGGCCGTTGCCCTGGGTGATTTCGTGAAGATGGGCTTCGAGCAGGACGTCGCCATCTGGCGTCGCAAGGCACGCATCGACAATCCGCTGCTGTGCGAAGAGGACGGGCCGGTGTACCAGGTGCGCCGGTGGTACGAGCAGTTCTACGTCGACGCCGCCGATGTCACACCCGACATGGTGGACCGTTTCGAATTCGAGATCGACACCACCCGTCCGCGCGAGGCGTGGATGAAGGAAGTCGAGGACAACCTGGCGAACAACCGGCTGCCGCGCCTGGTGGGTCTGACCACATGACCGTGCGGCCCGACGTCCGGCTCGCCGATGCGCCGATGCGGCCGGTCGGCTGCGGGTCGTGCGGGGCCCAGGTGTTGGTCCGCAAGAGCAGCTGGGAACAGACCAGCGTGCAGTGGAACCGCGACGCGATGCTCACCTGCGTGGAGCGTCGGAGGGGGCGCGGGCAGTTCACCCTGTGCGCGAACCTGCGCTCCTCCATCGAGGCGGCGGTCCGCGACGGCGAACTTGCCATCGTCGACGATCCGTCCTGACTGTTCGACCAATAAGTATGGCCCCGGCACCCTTTCGGGTGCCGGGGCCATACTTTATGGCGGAGCGTCAGGCCAGCTGGAACGCGCTCAGCGGCGCTTCGTCTGGGTAGCTTGCGGGGCCACCGAAGTCGTAGCCGGCGTTGAGCGCGCCGATGAACTCCGGATCGTGCAACGGGGCGCTCGGGATATCGAGCTTGATGCCCCGCTTGCCCAGATCGTCGACCATCATGTCGATGGCCTTGTCGATCGACAGGTCGTCGGAGTGGTCCATGTTCTTCTTGAGCTCGTCGTAGTCCTCGAAGACCTCGGCGGACCAGTGCACCAGGAAGCGCAGTTCATCGGTGTGGTGCCGGGCGATGACGTCGTCGCCGTTGCGGAGTACCCAGTGGTCGCGGGAGGTTGGATCGCCGGCGAAGACGGTATCGAACGCCAGGCCGGCCGGGACCTGTTGGTCCAGTGGGCCGTTGGCCTCGCCGCGGTGCACCAGCATCTCGTTCTGCACGACCACGCCACGGTTATAGACCGGCGGCTGAACACGTTTCGGTGCCTTCATCGGGCCGTCGGGCCAGTAGGTGAATCCGCTGCCCTCATCGTGGGAGAACCAGGTGATGACCTGGGCCATCTTGATCAGGTAGTCGGTGAATAGGCCCGACTTGCCCATGACGCTGACCAGCCAGGTGGGCGCGTTCTCGTAGCGCACCCCGCGAAAACTCGGCGAATCGAGGTGTCCCGGATCGCGATTGGCGCACGGGCCGTTGATGTTGAACAACATCATCTGGGGCTTCGCGTACTCGGCGTTCCAGTACGACTTGGCGGCGTCGAGGAACTTCGCGTTGTAGAAGCAGTCGTGCAACTCGGGATAGAGCACGGTGCCGTGGTTGGCCAGATGACCGCGGAACGTGGGCGTGAGGAACAGATCCAGGGTGGGTTCGAAACCCTCCGGGAAGGCGCCGCTCATGGTGGCCATCAGCTCCTCGGCCGAGGCGAAGTGCTGAGCGATGATCAGGCTCCAGGGCGCATCCTTGCGCACCACGTCCAACAGACGATCGCGCTGGTCGTCGGTGTAGACGTTGTCGACCTCGCGCGGTGGCGCGGCCGGGCGAAGGATGTCGGACAGCTCCATCCGCCGTTCTTCAGTGAGCATCGTGGGGCTCCTATCCTCGGGTCAGGCGTGGATGCACGCTGGGTCTGGTGTCGATTGTGTGCGGTCTCCGCGACGCCCGAGGCCAAGGTGTCCAGCCATCGGGACAGCAGAAATGAGCTAGAAGCGCAACGGATTGGCGAACTTTGCGCGCAGCAGCGCGCCGGTCTCGGCCATCGCGAGGCGCCCGCGCGCCGTCGTCTCCGACCGCATCAGGAAGCCGTGGTAGATGCCGGGGTATCGGGTGAGGGTGGTCTGCACGCCCGCATCCCGGAGTCGGTGGGCGTACCGCTCGCCCCAGTCGGAGATCGGATCCAACTCGGCGGTGACGACGATGGCCTGCGGGAGGCCGCGCAGGTCGGCGGCGTAGGCCGGGACGCGCCGGATGTCGTGGGGGTCGCCGGCACCTCGATCCGCCAGTTCGTGCATGTAGAGGATGTCGTCGTGGGCCAGCAGCGGCGCTTCCGGTTGCGTGACAATCGAGCGCGCGGCCATGTCGCGGTCGACGCCGGGATACAGCAGCACCTGCCCGAAGATGCCCGGGCCGCCGGCATCGCGGGCCACCAACGCCACCGCCGCCGCCAGGCCGCCACCGGCGCTGTCGCCGGCCACCACCAGCCGCGAGCGGTCCCAACCGAAGTTGTCGGCCTCGGCCGCAACCCAATTGGTGACCGCCCAGGCGTCCTCGAACTGGGCCGGTGGCGGATGCTCGGGGGCCAGGCGGTAGCCCACCGCCACCACGACGGCCCCGCTGGCGGCGGCCAACGCGCGCGCCATCGGTTCGAACGAACGTAGCGAGCCCATCACCAGGCCCCCGCCGTGCAGGTGCACGATGACGGGTGTCGGGCCGGCGGCGGGTTCGGGACGGTAAATCCGCACGGGGACCGAGGATTTCGGCCCCGGCACCGTCGTCTCGAGGATCTCGGCCATGGCGGGCATGTCGGCCGGGGGCGGGGCGGATTCGAGGGCCTCCCGCACCGCGGCCAGACCGCGGTCGCGCATCGGTGCCGGCGTGCCGAAACTCGCGATGCGGGCCGCGGCGTCGGGGTCCAGTTCGGGGCGGTGGGTGGGCGTCATCAGTGCTTCGTCGAGTCAGTGCTTCGTTGAGTCGAAGCGCGGCTTGGTCCGCAGTTGCGGCGGCACCCGGGTGGTCAGCACCTGGGCGCGCTCGGCCATCGCGGAGCCCACATAGTCGGGCTGCGTCAGCAGATAGAACTCGCCCCGAACGGCCTGATCGAAGACCACCTCGGCGGCCTCCACCGGATCCATGGCGCCGGCCTTGATGTCGAGCATCGCCGCACGTTGGGACTCGGCCGCCTCGACATCCGTTCCGGCCCGGGTGTTCTCGACCCCGCCGGCGGCCTCGAAGATGTTGGACTTCACCGCCCCGGGCAGCACGGCCTGCACCTGGATGTGGTGGTGGCCGGCCAGTTGCACTTCCAGCCGCAGACATTCGGTCAGGGCCAGCACCGCGTGCTTGCTGATGATGTAGGGCGCCTGCAGCGGGACGGCGGCCACCCCACCGATCGACGACAGGTTCCAGACCCACGCGGGGTCCGGCTGCGCGATCATCTTGGGCAAAAACGCGCGCACGCCGTGGAACACACCGCTGACGTTGATGTCCAGCACCCGGTTCCAGTTGGCCACCGGGGTGTCCCACAGATAGCCGAACTGCTCGATACCGGCGTTGTTGACCAGCAGGCGAACCGGGCCCACGTCGCGGTACGTGCGTTCGGCGAGTTCCGCGACGGCGTCGGGGTCCCGGACATCGCACACCACGTCGACGGCGGTGCCGCCGTCGACGACCACCTCGTCGCGCAGCGCCGCGATGGCCGCGGCGTCGACGTCGGCCAGCACCAGCGACATACCCAGCCGGTGGGCATGCCGCGCCAGGCCGGCCCCGATTCCCGCGCCGGCGCCGGTGATGACCGCGACGCCGCCGGCGAAGGTCTCCCGTGCGTTCACGTCAGGAGCTGGTTGCGGTCGACTTGGCGCGATGCTCGGCGAACGGGATCGAGTCCTCCGCGTCGAGCACCACGGTCATCGAGGTCAGCACCAGCCGGTCGCCGTCCCGGCGAATGTCGACGTCGACCACACCGGAGGACACGTCGAAGGGCACGTTGTTGGTGACCTGGTTGACGTACAGGTAGAAGCGCGCGTGGGTGATGTCACCGTCGGCCCCGGTGCGGAAGATGTTGGTGGCGTGATGGCGCAGCGGATAGGGGTTCTCGTCGCGGTGTTGGCTCAGCCACGCCAGGGTCGCGGGGCCGCCGTGCAACTCGGCGGCCAGGAGTTCCTCGAACGGGCAGTTGCCGGAGTCTGATCGGCTCAGGTACTGCATGTCGTCGGCGATGTAGGTGGCGAGCACATCGAACTGGCCTTGGTCGTAGTGGTACCAGAAACTGGCGATGAACTCCTGGATCTCGGGCAGCGTGATCGCGGTGGTCATGCTGAGCGAGTCAACCGGCGATCGGCGCCCGCGGACATGCCGATTACCGGTCAGTGGGAGCGAATCACTGGAAACGGTCGCGCAGGACGCGCTTGAGCAGCTTGCCGCTGGGATTCTTGGGCAGCGAGTCCACGAAGAACACCTGCTTGGGGGTCTTGAACCCGGCGAGGTGTTCGCGGCAGTGGCTCAGCAGGGCGTCCTCGGTGACCTCGCATCCCTCGCGGACCACCACGACGGCCGCGACCGCCTCCACCCACACCGGGTGCGGCAACCCGAACACCGCGACTTCCTCGACGCCCGGGTGCCGGTAGAGGACCTCCTCGACCTCGCGGCTCGCGACGTTCTCGCCGCCGGTCTTGATCATGTCCTTCTTGCGGTCCACCACGTGCAGCAGTCCGTGCTCGTCGTAGTAGCCGAGGTCGCCGGAGTGGAACCAGCCGCCGCGGAACGCCTCGGCGGTCTTGGCTTCGTCGTCGAGGTAGCCGAGCAGCAAATGCGGGCTGCGGTGGGCGATCTCGCCGACCACGCCGGCGTCGACCTCCACGTTGTCCTCGTCGAGGATCGCGGTCTGGACGTTGACCACCGGGCGGCCCGCCGCGCCCGGGTGCGAATCCTGCTCGTCGGGGCCCAGCACCGAGGCCAGGGGCGCCATCTCGGTCTGGCCGTAGAAGTTCCACAGCCGCAGGTTGGGCAGGCGTTGGCGCATTTCGGCCAGGATTTCCATCGGCATTGCCGAGGCGCCGTAGTACCCCTTGCGCAGGCTGGACAGGTCGACCTGGTCGAACACCGGCGAACGCAGCAGCGAGATCCACACGGTCGGTGGCGCGAAATAGTTGGTGACGCCGTATTTTTCGATGGTCCGCAGCACCAACTCGGGATCCGCACGCGGCAAGATGATGCTGGTCGCACCGAGGTAGATGTCGGTGATCAGGAAGTTGTCGAGCTGGGCGCAGTGATACAGCGGCAGCGAGTGGACCTCGACGTCGGTGGTCTCCATGGACCCGCCGATGATGGTGCTGATGTAGTTGCCCATCAGGCTGCGGCTGGAGTGCATGGCGCCCTTGGGATGCGATTCGGTGCCGCTGGTGTACATCAGTCGGATCAACTGATCGTCGGCGACGGGCGGGGCCGGCGCCGCCGACGTGGTCTGCAACCAGTGCGCGAAGTCCGCCCACCCCGTCGGCAGCGACTGCCCGGACAGCACGATGGCGGCCCGCTCGGTGACCACCCCGCCCAGCGTCATCGCCTTCTCGGCCGTGGCGGTCAGGTCCGCTTCGACCAGGAAGCCGCGGACCTTGCTGTGGTCGAGGATGAAGGCGATCTCCTCGGCGGTGAGCATGAAGTTGATCGGCACCAGCACGACAGCGGCGCGTGCGGTCGCGAAGGCCAGCACCGCGTACTGCCAACAGTTGTGGGCCAATAGCGCGACGCGATCGCCGGGACCCAATCCGTTGTCCTGCAACGCCGCGGCGGCACGGTCGACCAACCGGTCGAACTCCGCGAAGGTCAACGTGACCTCGCCGTCGATGATCGCCACCTTGTCGGGCTGCCGGCGCGCCGACCGGCGTGGGATCTCGCCGAGTGCGTGACTGCGCGCCGAACCGAGCAGGGCATCCAGGTCACTCATGACTGGGACTGTAGGCGGCGGGCGCCGGCCCCACTGACGCCGCGTCCCGCTGAGTAGACCGAGGCCCGCCGCGGCGCCCCGACGCGACCCATACTCGGCGCTGCGAGCAAGGAGATTCGATGACCACCGATGCGACCGTGGCCATGAACGGCACCGGCCTGGACCCCGACGAACTGCGCGCCAACCTGCGCCTGGCCGATGCCGGCGTGCTGGTGGCGGTGCTGGCCCAGATCACCGGGGACCCGGGCGTGCCCGACCGGTTCGAGGACCGCATCACCTTCGAGCCCAATCCGCCGGAACAGGTCGGCGTCACCGATCCCGCGACCCTCGAGACATTGGTCGACGCGGTGGTCGAGGCGCTGCAGCGGCGGCGCCCCGAGGACGGTGTGGCGTTCGACGACCCCGCCCTGTTCGCCCGGATCGCCCCGCTGGCCCTGGGGTCGGCGGTGGGGTCCGAGTACATCGGTCTGCTGCTGGAGCAGGGCGGGTTCCATCCGTCGCAGCCGGTGTTGCCCCGCGACGCGAAGCTGCCCGACGGCTTCAAGGTCGTCATCGTCGGCGCGGGCATGGCCGGCATGGCCGCCGCCCTGGAATGCGCGGCCGCCGGCATCGACTACGAGATCATCGACCGCAACGACGACGTGGGCGGCACCTGGTACACGACGGTCTACCCCGGCATCGGCGTGGACACCCCGTCGGCCTACTACTCGCTGTCGCGCGACATCAACGGCGGCTGGTCGAGCTACTACCCGCAGGGCGACGAGTACCAGAAGTACCTGCAGGCCGTGGCGGACAAGAACAATCTGCGTGCGCGCACCCGGTTCGGTACCGAGGTCGAGGCGCTGTGGTGGGACGACGAGCGCAGCCAGTGGCAGGTGCATACCGTCACCGGCGAGCAGCGCGAGATCAGCTACGCCAACGTGGTGATTCCCGCGGCCGGTTACCTCAACCGCCCGCGGTGGCCGGAGTTGCCGGGCCGACAGGACTTCGCCGGCGTCAGCATCCACTCCGCCGAGTGGGACCCGGACCTGGACCTGCGCGGTAAGAAGGTGGCGATCATCGGGGCCGGGTGCACGGCCGTGCAGATCGTCGATGCCTGTGTCGACGACGTCGAACACCTGACGGTGTTCCAGCGCCAGCCGCACTGGGTGGCCCCGCGGCGCCGCCTGACCGACGAGGTCCCGGAGCACCGCCGTTGGCTCAACACGCACGTCCCGTTCTACGCGAACTGGACCCGGCTGAAGTCGTTCTGGGGCACCGCCGACAACAACTATCCGGTGATCGTGCGGGATCCGGAATGGGCCGCCGAGCACCTGTCGATCTCGCCCGCCAACGACGTGTTGCTGCAGATGTGCCTGGAGTACATCGACCGGGTCTTCGGGGCGGATTCGGAACTGGCGCGCAAGGTCACCCCGGATTTCGCGCCGTACGGCAAGCGGATCATCCGCGACCCCGGCGGCTACTACGCGGCCCTGGCCAAACCGCACGTCGACGTCGAGGCCGACGAGCCGGCCCGGGTCAACGAGCGCGGGATCGTCACCCGCGACGGCCGGCAGATCGACCTGGACATCATCATCTACGCCACCGGCTACCACCTGGACTTCCTGTCGACGGTGGACATCCGCGGCCGAGAGGGACTGCGGCTCAGCGACTTCTGGGGCGACAGTCCCAGCGCCTACCGCGGCGGCCTGGTCCCGGGTTTTCCCAACATGTTCATCTCGTCGGCCCCGAACTACAGTCCGGGCCACGGTGGCGGCCACAACTTCGGCGTCGAGGTGATGGTGCACTACGTGATGGAGTGCCTGGCGCTGATGGCCCAACGCGAGGCGGCCACCCTCGAGGTCCGCCCCGAAGCCTTCGAACAGTACGTCCGCCAGATCGACGACACCATGGCCACCACGGTGTGGTGCCACACCCCCACCGCGCACACCTATTACCGCTCGGGCGGCGGCCGGATCGTCACCGCGTTCCCGTTCCGGATGATCGAGGTCTGGCAGAGCCACCGCACCCCGATCGAGGAGGACCTCAGTCTCCGATGAGCGGATTACTCACCGGCAAAACGGCATTGGTCACCGGCAGCAGCCGCGGCATCGGTCGGGCCATCGCCCAGCGCCTGGCCGCCGAAGGGGCCACCGTGGCGGTCACCGCGCGGTCGTATCAGCCGTCCGTGTCGTTGCGGGCGGGCCGGGCCGAGGCGCTGCCGGGCACCATCGGGGAGACCATCGAACTGATCGAGGGCGCGGGTGGGACGGCGATCGGCCTGGCGGCCGACCTCGAGGACGCCGAGCAGCGCTCCGGTCTGATCGCCAAGGTGGTCGAGCAGACCGGCCGCCTCGACATCCTGGTCAACAACGCGGGTTACGCCGACTACTCGGTGATCGAGGACATGGCCTCCGACACCTTCGAGCGCACCGTCGAGCACTACGTGCGCACCCCATTTGTCCTGACCCAGAACGCCATCCCGCACATGCGTCGCCAGGGCGCGGGGTGGATCGTCAACATCGGCTCGGTGACGGGGCTGGCCCCGGCGCGGCCGTACCGGGAGTACAACAAGACCTCCGGCGACGTGATCTACGCCGCGATGAAGGCGGCGCTGCACCGGTTCACCCAGGGTATCGCCGCCGAACTGGTGGACTCCAACATCGCGGTCAACGTGGTCGGCCCGTCCAGCGCGGTGCGCACCCCGGGGGCGGCGAGCCTGATCCCGGACACCTTTCCTACCGAACCGGTGGAGTACCTGGCGGAGACGGTGCTGGCGATGTGTCATCGGCCGGCCGCCGAGCGCACCGGTCTGGTGGCGTTCAGCCTGCACTATCCCTGGTCTCAGCAGCTGCCGGTGCACAGCCTCGACGGCGCCACGTTGTTGCCGCCGCTGGAGCCGCCGGCGACCGCGAACCCGAACATTCTGCCGGCGGGCCTGTAGCCCTCAGGACAGCACGGGGCGGTCCAACGCGCAGAAGCTGTGGCACACCCGGTCCCGGATGATCACGTCGGTGGTTTCCGGATCGAACCAGCGGTCGACCACGGCCCAGTGGATCGGATGCATCAGGTACGGCCCCATCAGCCCCGCGGTGTCGGTGAACTCCTGCTCGAAGACGTGGGTCCAGTCCGACGTGCCGATGGCGTGCTCGACGCGACTCAGCTGCCAGGACCCAATGGTGTTGACGTACCGCGGCATTGACCGCAGTTCGGCCTCGAACCGGGCCAGCTGCTCCGCCGGCGTGTCGGGTGGTACCCGCAGCAGCAGCGTGCGGTACACCGTGGCGGGCCCGTCGGCTCGGGTCGGTTCCCCACGGTAGGTCGCCCCGTTGATCCGGGTGATCGCCGGATCCGAGAGCGTCGCGGCGATCTCCGATTCGGCCGTGCGCCAGTCGGATTGCTCGGCGAAGCGCAGGTGGAGCAGGATGTCCCCGCCGTTGCGCGATCCGGGGTCGGTGAGCTCGGCCAGCCGGCGGTGCGCGCCGCTGCGGGCGGCGGCCGCCCGCACGCTGTGCAGCACCCGTTCGCGGTCGGTCGCATCGACGTCGAGGAGGCGGGTCACGTTAAACATCGGACTCCACCGCGCCGCGGGCGTCGACGGCGGCGGCCGCCGACGCCACGGTGCGGGACCGTTCGAGGACCAGTGCGTCGACGTCCGACCACCACTGTCCGAGCGCGGGATCCGGGCGGCCCTGCCAGGTCATCTGCCACCACGCCAACGGGTTCGGCAGAGACCAGGTGATGGTGACCGTGTTCGACTGGTCCTCGAACCAGATCGGCGGGCTGACCAGAACGTTCTGCAACGTCATCCCGCGCTCGGTGGCCCCCGGGGCGTACTCGGCGAGGTAGCGGTCGACGAACGCCCGGGCCTGCCCGGGTTTGGTCAGCACCCGGTCCAGGACGAACACTTCTGCCATTCGGCGAGGTTAGGCAGCGGGCGGTCGGCGAGGTGACTGCGCTCCCGACCATCGGGAGACCGACGTTGACGGGGAACCGTGCCCGGTGAACGGTGGGGCGATGACCGATGGCAGCCCCGATCCGTTCGCGCCCGCCCAGCTCGGGCCCGTCCGGCTACGGAACCGGATCATCAAGGCCGCCACCTCCGAGGGCCGATCGCCCCATGGGTTGGTCACCGACGACCTGATCGATTTCCATCGCAGCTTCGCCGCGGGCGGGGTCGGGATGACCACGGTCGCGTACTGCTGCGTGTCACCCGAAGGGGCCAGCGCGCCCGGACAGATCGTGATGAACGCCGAGGCGCTGCCGGGCCTGCGTCGACTCACCGACGCGGTCCACGAGCACGGGGCGGCGATCTCCGCGCAGCTGGGCCACGCCGGGGTGGTGGCCCAGAAGAAGCTGACCGGGGTCACCGCGGTTGCGCCGAGCAGGTTCGTCAATCCCACCTCGTTCGCGTACTGCCGGGAGATCCGGCGCGACGAGATCCGGGCCGTCATCGACCAGTTCGCCGCCGCGGCCCAGGTGGCCGTCGACGCCGGATTCGACGCCGTGGAACTGCATTTCGGCCATCTGTATCTGCCGAGTTCGTTCCTGAGTCCGCTGATCAACCGCCGCCGCGACGAGTACGGCGGCGACATCGACAACCGGTCGCGCTTCGTCCGGGAGATCGCGCAGCGGGTCCGCGAGGTGGTCGGCGACCGCATCGCCGTCATCGCCAAGCTGGACATGGACGACGGCCTGCCCGGCAGCATCTGGATCGACGAGGCACTGCGCACCGCGCAACTCCTTGACGCCGACGCGACCCTGGACGCCCTCGAACTGACCCAGGGATCCTCGGTCTACAAACCGATGTACCTGTTCCGCGGCGACGTACCGGTCCGCGAGTTCGCCAAGGTGATGCCGCCGGCGCTGCGCCCGGCGGTCCGCCTGGCGGGCAAGCGGGCGATGGGGAGCTACCCGTACGAGGATCTCTACATGCTCTCGGCGGCACGCCAATTCGTGCCGCTGATGCACAACACCGAGCTCATCCTGCTGGGTGGCATCACGAACCGCGACCACCTGGAGACGGGGATGCGGGAGGGCTTCGCCTTCGCGGCGATGGGCCGGGCCCTGCTGCGCGAGCCGGATCTGGTCAACCGGATGCTGGCCGATCCCGGCGCGCGCAGCCGCTGCAACCACAACAACAAGTGCATGGTCACGGTGTTCGGCCGCACGCACTGCGTGCTCGACCCCGGCCAGCGCTACGGCGCCGCGGCGGCCATCACCGCCGCGCCGGCTACGTCGTGATGGCCTTGTCCAGGATCTCGTTCACCGCGGCGCACGCCTGAGCCCGGGCCCGCTGGCAGATGTCGAAGGCGGGCATGGTCATGAATCCGTGCACGCCGCCCTCGAAATAGTGCTGGACGGTGGGGATCCCGGCGCGCTGCAGCGCCGCCACGTAGGCGAGGCCCTCGTCGCGCAGCGGGTCGTGCCCGGCCACGATCGCGACGGTGGATGGCAGACCGGAGAGGTCCTCGGCGTGCAGGGGCGAGGCGTAGGGATGGGTCCGGTCGGCGACGTCGGGCACGTACTGATCCCAGTACCACTGCAGCGCCGGTCGCGGGTTGTAGTACCCGCGGCCATACGCGCGGTAGGACTCCGTGTCGAAGTCGGCGCCGAGCACCGGGTACAGCAGCAGTTGGCCGGCCAGGGCGGGCCCGCCGCGGTCGCGCGCCATCAGGGCCGTGACGGCGGCCAGGTTGCCGCCGGCGCTGTCCCCGCCGACCAGCAGCGTCTCGGGATCCCCGCCGAGTTCGGTGCTGTGATCGGCCGCCCAGGAGGCGGCGGCGAACATGTCCTCGGCCGCCGCGGGCCACTGCCCCTCGTCGGGTGCGCGCCGGTAATGGACCGAAACCACCACGGCGGGAATGCGATTGGCGAAGTCCCGGCACAGGCCGTCGTGGCTGTCGAGGTCGCAGAACACCCAACCGCCGCCGTGGGCGTAGACCAGGGTCGGCACCGATCGCTCGTCGGCGGCGCTCGGGCGGTAGATGCGGACCTCGATCGGACCGTCGGGGCCGGGCACCGTGCGCCGCTGGACCTGCGTCACGAGCTCGGGGTCGGCCGGTGCGACGAACCGGGACCGGATGGCGGCCCGCGCCTGTTCACCGGTCATGGTGTGCACCGGCGGGAACCCGGCGTCGAGTGTTTCGATGATGCTAGCGATCTGCGGGTCGAGGCTCATGCGAGCTTGCGGGGGGTCGCGTGCGCGGGCCGGATGCCCGGGTGGACCGCGGGGCCGCCGCGCAAGGGCCGCATCTGCTGCAGCGTGGGCGTCACCCGCACCGGGCCGCCCTCCACGGCGCGCCAGATGTTCATCGCGGCCATCCGGACCGGTGCGACCAGCCGCTGGTCGAACATCATCCGGTTCATGGGCCCGCAGACCGAGACCGCGGCCACCGCTTCACCCGGGTCGCCGATGGCTGCGGCCACGCAACCGAAGCCCGGCAGCGACTCCTCGCGGTCGAAAGCGATCCCGTGCGAGCGGACCTTTAGCAGTTCGGCGCGCAGCTGGACGTGGGTGGAGATGGAGTACTTCGTCAGCCGGGGGATGAAGTCGGACCCCAGCACGTCGACGTCGTCCTCGTCGGCGAGGGCCAGCATGGCCTTGCCCACCGCCGTACAGTGCGCGAGCTGGCGGCCACCGACGCGGGTGGGGATGGCCGCGGCCATCCGGTTGCCGACCTTTTCCATGTAGACGACGTCGGTGCCGTCCAGCACGGCCAGGTGGACCACCAGTCCGGTGGCGGCGTGCAATTCGTGCAGCTTGGGGATGGCCGCCCGGTGCAGCCGGTCCTGATGCACGGCCAGTGACCCCAGTTCCACCAGCCGCATACCGAGTTCGTAGTCGCGTCCGTCGCGGCGCAGCCAGCGCAGCTGCACCAGCCGCTCGAGCATCCGGTGCGCCGACGAGCGCGGCAGCCCGGTGCGGCGGACCACCTGAGCCAGGGTGAGCCGGCCGGGGCCGTCGAAAGCGTCGAGGACCAGCGAGATGCGGTCGATCACCGCGCTGGGTGTCTCGGTGGCAGGTTTGTTGGCGCTGGTCACAGGCTTATCGATGGTCACGGTCATGGGGTCCTCCATGGACTGCGGGTAGTTCCTAGTCGAAATATGACTATTAGGAATATGACTATCACAAATATGTGTCGGATGCCACAACGGGCCGTGACGGTGCCGGCGGACGCACCAAAAAACCGCGCCCGTGGAGTCCACGGGCGCGGCTTCTGGAGTTGATCGATATTGCGTCAGGGGCGGGAAAATCTGCTCGCGGACCGCCGCCTGTGCAATCTCGGGGGATCAGGGGCGCATGGCCGCGAGGGATCAGGGGCGCATGGCCTCGGGGGATCAGGGGCGCATGGCCGCGGGCAGATCATCGACCCACTGATGGCCCCAGTAGCTGTCGGCGGTGATCTCCTCCGCGGTGTAGAAGCTCTCGTCCACCCGCATGCCGTCGGTGCCGAACTCGATGTCCCAGTCCCCGGGGGCGCGGACGTAGAACGACACCATCTTGTCGTTGGTGTGCCGGCCCAGGGTGGACGACAGCTGGAAACCGTCCGCGGCGACCCGGTCGAGGGCCTGGCCCACCGCATCCAGCGAATCCACCTCCACCATCAGGTGCACCAGGCCGGGATCGCGCAGCGTCGAGGCCGGACATACCGCCAGGCTGTGGTGGCGCTCGTTGATGCCGAGGAACCGCACCCGCAGCGGCCCGAACTCCGGCGGCACCGGCACCCGGAAGGCGCCGCGGGACCTGAAACCCAGCACCTCGGTGTAGAACTCGAACATCGCGTTCACGTCCAGGGCCGGCAGCACCACATGCCCCAAACCCTGGGCGCCGGTGACGAACCGCGCGCCGAACGGGGTGACGACGGGACTGTGGTCGAGCACCGCGCCGTGGAACACCTCCAGCGCGGTCCCGGCGGGATCCTCGAACGCGATGACCTCCTCGACGCGACGGGTATCGGCCTCGGCCAACGACAGTTCCTTGAACGCCACGCCGGCGCCGTCGAGGGCGCGCTTGACCTCGGCCAGGGCCGCGCGGTCGCGCACCTCCCAGCCGACGGTGACGATCTTGTCGGTCTCGCCGGGCGTGACGATGATGCGGGCGGCGCGCTCGTCCATGCGCAGGTAGAGCGCATCGGGATCGGGCCCGCTGCCCTCGGCGAAGCCGAGCACGCCGAAGGCGAACCGGCGCCAACGTTCGATGTCGGCGGTCTGAACCGAGACGTAGCCGAGGCTGCTGAACAACGGTGTCATGGCGTGCCTTTCAGATCATCGCCCGCAGCGGGCCCTGCGGGTCCACACCGAGGGAACTCAATGCCGATGCGTGGTACACGGTGCCGGGCACGTGAATCGCGTGCGCCTGGCCCACGTGCGCATCGCGCCAATAACGTTGCAGCGGCTTGTCCATCCGCGCCGCGTTGCCGCCACACCGGGCGAAGATCTCGTCGACGGCCGAGACCGCGCGCCACACCGCGCGGATCTGGGTGCGCCGGCCCGCGGCCCGGTCCTCGAAGGACACCTCCTTGCCGGCGCTGACCAGATCGAAGATGCGATCGGCGTTGGCCAGCAGCTCCTGGCGCGCCGCGTTGATGTCGGCGGCGGCCTCGCCGATGGCGTACATGACGTACGGGTCGTCCTTGATCGCCACGCCGCTGGAGTTGACCCGCTGGCGCTGGTAGTCGAGCGCGGCGGCCAGCGCCCCCTCGGCGATGCCGATGGTCGCCGAACTGATGCCCAGCGGGAACATCGTCGACCACGGCATCAGATAGAGCGGTTCGGTCATGCCGGCCTCGCGCTGGGCGGTGCCGTCCATGACCTTCATCCCGTCCATGGTGCGGTAGTCGGGAACGAAGGCGCCGTTGACGATGACGTCCTTGGAGCCGGTCCCGCGCAGGCCGACCACATCCCAGGAGTCCTCGACAATCTCGTAGTCCTTGCGGGGCAGGATCATGTGCAGCATCTGCGGCGGCATCAGCGGGGTGCCCTCGGCGTCACCGACCATGGCGCCCAGGATGATCCAGTCGCAGTGGTCGGTGCCCGAGCTGAATTGCCAGCGCCCGGTGAAGATGTAGCCGCCGTCGGTGGGGACGGCCACCCCCTGCGGCGCGTACGGGGAGGCCACCCAGGTGTCGACGTCGTCGGCCCAGATCTCTTGCGCAACCCGCGGATCGGCGTAGGCGAGTTGATACGGGTGCACGCCCACGACGCCGTTGATCCACCCCGCCGACGGATCCAACGCCGCGGTGGCCATGACGGTTTCGGCGAACTCGCGGGGGTGGACCTCGAGGCCGCCGTGTGCCTTGGGTTGCAGCAGCCGGATGTGGCCGAGGTGCTTCATGGCCTTGACCGTGTTGTCGGTCAGCTTGCCGATCTTCTCGGCCTCCTCGGCCTGCTCGCGGAACTGGTCGGCGCGTTCGGCGAGGCTGTCGATCACCCGTTTCGTCATGTCAATGATGGTGGCCGCACGGCGCCGGGTTCCGGGAGTCCTATCCCGTTGAGCGGACTGGCGTCAGAACTCCACCTGCAGCTGGTCGGAGCGCGGGCAGGCCTGGCAGGCCAGAAACAGCCCCTCGGCGATGTCGTCGGGCTCGAGAATGGCGGCGTTGCCCAGGTCGACCTCGCCGTCGACGACGGTGGCCGCGCACGAACCGCAGTTGCCCTCCCGGCAGGAGAACGGGACATCGATGCCCGCGGCCAGCATCACGTCCACCAGGTTGTTGTGCCGGGGCCAGCGCAGGTTGTGCACGGCGCCGTCGAGGCTGATCTGGACCTCGGCCGCATCGGTGTCGCCGGAATCCTCGACGACGACCTCGCTGAACGGGTCGCCGGTCAGGGACACGAAAACCTCGAGATGGATGTTTTCTCGCGGCGTGCCGGCCTCGACGAGCGCCTCCTTGACCACGGCCATGAACGGCTCGGGCCCGCAGACGAACGACTGGTAGCCGGTGAACATGCGGGCGAAGCCGCCCAGTTGCGCGCGGGTGGGCAGGCCCTGGATGGATTCGAGCCAGTGCAACACGGTCAGGCGACCGGCGTAGCGGGCCGCCAGCGCGCGCAGTTCGGCGGCGAAGATGACCGAGTGCTCATCGCGGTTCGCGTAGCAGAGCACCACGCGTCCGGTCCCGCCGGCCAGCACGGACTTGAGGATCGACATCACCGGCGTGACCCCGCTGCCGGCCGCCCACAACAGGAAGTCCGCATCGAGGTCGGCCGGGGTGAACAACCCAGACGGCGGCAGCACCTCGATGATGCTGCCCGCGGCGACGTTGTCGCACAACCAGTTCGAGCCGTACCCACCGTCGGTGCGTTTCACGGTGACCTTCGGCGCGTCGTCGGTGTGCGGCGAACTGGCCAGCGAGTAGCAGCGCGCCACTGATCCGGTGCGCTCGCTGGGGATGCGCAGCGTGAGGAACTGGCCCGGGCGGTAGTCGAAACGTCCCCGATGCTCGTCGGGAATGGTGAACACCAGGGACTTGGCGTCGGGGCTCTCGTCGACGACGGCGGACACGGTCAAGGGCACCGTGCGCGAGGAGCCGGATGCGGCGTCGGTCATGGGCCGCATTGTGGTTGCGCGGGCGCCGCGCGACGAGGGGGCCTCACCGGTGGCCGGGAGGAATATCGCGCTGCCCGTTGACCGGGAAGCGAGCTGCCGGCGTCGTGGTGGGCGGCCTAGCCTGCTGCCGTGAGTACCGCGACCAAGAGCCATGTCGATGTCGTTGTGGTGGGAGCCGGATTCGGCGGGTTGTACGCCCTGCACAGATTCCGCGAGCAGGGGTTGGGCGTGCGGGTGTTCGAGGCGGCCCCCGAGGTCGGCGGGACCTGGTACTTCAACCGGTATCCCGGGGCGCGCTGCGACGTGGAAAGCCTCGACTACTGCTACTCGTTTTCCGATGAGCTGCAGCAGGAGTGGACCTGGTCGGAGAAGTACGCCACCCAGTCGGAGATCCTCGAGTACATCAACTGGGTCGCCGACAAGCTGAAGTTGCGCGACGGCATCACGTTCAACACGCGGGTCACCGCCGCCGTCCTCGACGAGGACACCCTGCGCTGGTCGGTCACCACCGACAGCGGCGAGGAGATCACCGCGCGGTTCGTCGTGATGGCCACGGGCCCGCTCTCGTCGGCGTTGACGCCGGACATCCCGGGCCTGGCGACGTTCGCCGGCGAGGTCTACCACACCGCGCACTGGCCGCACGAGGGCGTGGACTTCACCGGCAAGCGGGTCGCCGTCATCGGAACCGGGTCCTCGGGAATCCAGTCCATCCCGATCATCGCCGAGCAGGCCGAGCAGCTCTACGTGTTCCAGCGGACCCCGAATTACAGTGTCCCCGCCGGTAATCGGGCGCTGAGCGACGACGAGGTCACCCAGGCGAAGGCCACCTACGAGGAACGTCGGCGGATGTCGTGGCGCAGCGGCGGCGGCTCCCCGCACGTCGCGCACCCGAAGCTGACCATGGAGGTCACACCCGAGGAACGCCGCGAGGCGTTCGAGAAGCGTTGGGAACTCGGCGGTGTGCTGTTCTCCAAGACGTTCTCCGACCAGATGATCAACCTCGAGGCCAACGAGGAAGCCCGGAAGTTCTACGAGGAGAAGATCCGCGCCGTCGTCGACGACCCCGAGGTCGCCGAGTTGCTGATCCCAGATGATCATCCGATCGGCACCAAGCGAATCTGCACCGACACCAACTACTTCCAGACCTTCAACCGGCCCAATGTGAAGCTGGTGAGTGTCCGCAAGACCCCGATCCAGACGATCGACGCCACCGGCATCGTGACCTCCGATGCCCGCTGCGACGTCGATGCATTGGTGCTGGCCACCGGTTTCGATGCGATGACGGGGACCCTGGCCAAGATCGACATCGTCGGCCGGGGTGGCCAGCGCCTCGTCGACGACTGGGCCGACGGGCCGCGCACCTACCTGGGGCTGGGTGTCGACGGGTTCCCCAACCTGTTCCTGGTCTCCGGCCCCGGGGCGCCCGCGGTGCTGGCCAACATGGTGTTGCACGCCGAGGCGCACGTGAACTGGATCGCCGATGCCATCGCGCACCTCGACCAGCACGGCTACGCCGCCCTGGAGGCGACCCCGGACGCGGTCGACAATTGGATCGCCGAGTGCAACCGCCGCGCCGACGCCACGCTCTTCCCAAAGGCCAACTCCTGGTACATGGGCGCCAATGTGCCCGGAAAGCCGCGGGTGTTCATGCTTTTCATCGGCGGGTTCGCCGCCTACCTCGACATCTGCGCGGAAGTGGCCGGCGCCGGATACAAGGGATTCAGCCTGCTCGAGAACGCCCCTGCTCGGGAACACCGAGGCAGCGCTGCGGAACGCTAGCCAGGCTGGCTCCGGACGGCCCCTCGATCAAAAGTCGTCACCTCCGGATGACGGATATCCACAGGCTGACTGCCGCGGGTCCCAGGCTGTGGATGACCGTCAATACACGGTGACGGGTTACAGCCGAGGGGCCGCGTGGACAGGAGCGAACTCTGAACAACGATCCCGCCAACCGGATTCAGATGCCGAGCACCTCACGCGCACGGTCGATCTCGTCGGGGTCGGCGGTCGTCGGGATGAGTCGTAGCTCGTCGAGCCCCGCTTCGCGCGCACCGTTCACGGCGGCGAGCAGCCCGGCGGCCCCGCAGTTCAACGTCCCCGCGTCCGGGGCCGTCACGTAGGACGACTCCGGTCCGGCGGCGACGGCATCCTGGTCCCAGAAGTCGATGACGTGCTCGCGCAACTGCTTCTCCGGGTCTGGACCGAGTGCGAACCAGACGGGGGCGGAGAAGTGCGGCCGGTCGGCACGTCCCGCGGCCTGCCATGCCTCGACGACGCGCTCGCGCTGAGCAGCCAACGCCTCGACGTTGAAATGCAGCGAGTGCGCCGGGTCGCTGACCCCGTGCGCCCATTGCGCGGCCCGCGCGAGCGCCTTGGGTCCGACAACTCCGGCGACCAGGGGGATGCCGTCGGCCTGCACGGGCGCGGGGCCGACGGGATGGTGTCCTTCGACGGGCGGCTGCTGGGTCCACACCGTGCGCATCGTCGCGACGGCCTGGTCCATCCGCTGCCGCTTCCGCTCGAGCGGGCTGCCGACGGCCAGGTAGTCCTCGTCCCAGGCGCCGATGCCGACCCCGAGTGTCAGCCGACCGCCGGACAGAACATCCACGGTGGCAAGGTCTTTCGCGAACAGGACCGGGTTCCGCATCGGGAGCGCAACGATGTCGGTCCAGAGCCGCACGCGTTCGGTCACCGCGGCCGCGGCGGCGAGCTGGGGGATCACGGCCCAGCTGTCGGGATAGAGCACCCGTTCATAGGTTGTGAGGCCGTCCCACGGCCCCTCGTCGATCTTGCGATACCACGAAAGCTCGGTCTCCCGCCCGTGCGGAAAGAGCGTCGGTAGTCCCATGTTGATGTGCATGCGGGAACAGGGATCCCTTCTAGCTATCGGTCAGGAACGACAGCACGGTCCGCTCGAAGGCGGCCTTGGCCTCGATCATCACCCAGTGTCCGCAGTTCGGGAACACGTGGAACTCGGCGTTGGGAATCGTGCGCATCGGGATCAGCGCCATATCCAGCGGGCTCACCCGGTCGTCGCGGCCCCACGTCAGCAGGGTCGGCGCGGCGACCTTGTGCATGACCGCCCACGGCATCGGGAAGTCGGCCTGGCGCATCATGTCCATCATCGCCGCGAAGGCGGCCTTGCCGTACAGCCGCCGCGCGGACGCCAACGTCTCGGGCTCGGTGGACAGCGCCCAGCGCTCCTCGATGAGCTCCTCGGTCACCAGGGCCGGGTCGTAGACCATCGAATGCAGCCAATCGACGAGCCGCTCCCGGGTGGGATCCTCGGTGAACTCCTGCAGCAACCGGATGCCCTCGCTGGGGCCCGGGCTCAACAGGTTGGTGCCGATTCCGCCGATGGTCACCAGCTTGCCCACCCGATCGGGGTGGTGGATGGCGAAGTTGATGCCGACGCCGCCGCCCATCGAGTTGCCGATGATGTCCGCGCGCTCCAAGCCGAGGGCGTCGGTGAACTGCACCATGGCCGTCTGCGCGTCGATCACGGGATGTCCGCCGAAGTCGTCGCTGACGCCGTAACCCGGGAACTCCAGCACCAAACAGCGGAAGTGTTCGGCGAAGACGTCGAGGTTTCCGCGGAAATTGCGCCAGCCGGTCACGCCCGGGCCGGAGCCGTGCAGCAACAGCAGCGGCGGACCGTCGCCGGCCTCGTGATAGCGCAGCACCCCGCCGGGGGTGGTGACCTCGCGCAGCGTGTCGTGGTAGTCGAGTGCCGTCATCGTCCCGACCCTAGAGCAGCGGTCTGGGCCGCATGGGCCCCGGCGCGGCGACCGCTGAACACGCAGTCCGAGATCGACAGCCCGCTGACGTAGCTGTTGGAGCAGATGCCGACCGCGTTGCGCCCGGCCGCGTACAGCCCCGGGATGGCGCCGCCGTCGCGGTGGGTCACGGCACCGGACGTCTCGTCGACGACGAGGCCGCCGAGGGTCAGGCCCGGAATCGGGTAGAACATCGACGAGTCGGCCGAGATGTTGATCGAATAGAACGGACCGTCGGTCAGCGGCGGGCACAGTTCGGGCGTCTTGTGTCCGGGATCGCCTGCACCACTGGCGATCCCGGCGTTGTACGCGGTGACCGTGGCGCGCAGTCCCGCCGGATCGATGCCGTTCTTGCGGGCGATCCCGTCGATCGAGCGGGCCTTCTTGTGGCCGAGCGTGAACAGATACAGCAGTTGCAGGCGCTGGAACACCTGGGTCTGCTCATTGATCTGTCGGCGCACCTTCCGCCAGGTCGCCGCGTCGTAGATCGCCCACCCGGTGCCGTTGAACTCGCGCATCATGACGTTGCCGTGCGTCGCCCCGTAGAGGTCCTCGTTGGCGATGCGACGGCCGTCGGCGCCCACCGTCAGGCCTTCGAGGAACGCGCTCGGCGGGGCCAGGAACCGCCACGCGGTGACGTTGTCCATCTTGTCGGTCATGCCGCCGGCGGCCAGGCCCAGCCCGATGCCGGCGCCGTCGTCGCCGGGGGTGCCCAGCGGGGAGATCTTCATGAACTGCGGTGCGAACTGCTGCATCCAGTCCCGGTTGTAGATGAAGCCGCCGGCGGCGAGGATCACGGTCGGAGCGTGGGCGCTGGCTTCGGCCGCGGCCTCGGACCACAGCCGTTCGGTTCGCGCGACCGCGCCGCGGACCACGCCGGGCAGCCAGGTCCCCACTTTGCCGGTGACCCGGGTGAGCAACGAATGCTGTCGTGCATTGCGGTGTTCGAGATCCATTGCGCGATAACGGACCCCGGTGACATGCCCGTCGTCGTCCTGGATCAGGGCGTGCACGCGGGCCAACGGAATGAACTCGATGCCCTTGGACTGCGCGGAACGGCGCAGGTGCTCGAACATCACCTTGCCGGAACTCATCCCCGGGGCCAGCACGCGGTGGCCGCGGGGCGCCGGCCGCGCATGCCGGCTGTACGGGTGGGCCTTCTCGTTGCCCGAGTAGTAGAGGTAGAAATCGTCGGTGGGATAGGAGGTCTTGTACGACGACACCGTCCCGCCCCGGAACTCGACCCCCTGCGCCTTGAGCCACTCGATCATCGCGGGGCTCTGCTCGCAGAACTGCTTGAGGGTTTCCTCGTGCACGGCGTCGCCGACTTCCGCCCGGAGGTAGGCGAGCATGTCGTCGACGGTGTCCTCGTAACCGCCGAGGCGTTGTTCGGGTGTGCCCGCCCCGGCGTAGACGATCCCGCCGGATAGCGCGGTGGCCCCGCCGCCATGGCCGCGGTCCAGCACGAGCACCCGGGCGCCGCGGTCGGCGGCCTCGATGGCGGCGGCCGCACCGGCCGCGCCGAATCCGACGACGATGAGGTCGTACTCGCCCGTCGATCCCATGGCCACTCCCTCGGTGTGCAGGCACTACTGGGGGTCCATGGTGGTGGCGGGTTCGGGGCCGGGCCAGGGCAGTTCCCGCTGACCGGGTTGCGAGCGCGCGAGCTCGCATCCCGTGTACGCGACACGCCGGTATGACGTACACCCGATGCAAGCTCGGCGACGAGCGAGGCTGCTACTCCTCGACGATGACCGGATCACCGATCTTGACGTGGTCGAAATACCACTCGGCGGCGGCCGGAATCAGGCCGATACAGCCGTGACTGGTGTTCTCGATGCCCATGGAGCGCACCGCCCACGGCGCCGAGTGCACGAAGATTCCGCGCCAGGTGATGCGCACGGCATAATCGACATCCATCAGGTAACCCGAGGAGTCCGTGATGGGCACGCCCACGCTGCTGGAGTCCATCAGCACCGTGCGGTTCTTCTCCAGCACCGTGTACTTGCCCGTGGGCGTCGGATACTTCTCGCGGCCCGCCGAGGCCAGCAGCACGCCCTCCTCACCCGCGTGCGGCAGGTGGTGCGGCGCGGGCAGTCGCACCGGGGGGCCCGCCGGGTCCCCGTCGATGGTCACGGTGAACGTGTGCTTGGAAAGACTCGCGACACCGATGACCGCGGGCCCCGTGCTGAACTGGGCGCGCTTGGCCCCCACCGACAGCATCACCGTGCTGTTGGACGGCCAGTAGTGGTCGGGAACCCACTGCACGATATTGCTTTCCAGCCACTCGAACTTGCCGGTCATCTCCGGTGTCGAGGAGATCTGCAGGGCGCGCTCGGCGCTGCTGCGGTCGAAGATCGGTCCGGCGAAGGTCACCACGACCGGGTGCGCCACGCCGACGGGTTCGTCGCCGGTGGGCAGGATCGACTCGATCGCGGAGTCCAGCGGAACAACCAGCGCCGTGGTTTGGACCTCAGCCGTCGGCACGGCGATGACGGCGGCGACCACGACCGCCGCGAGAACAGAACGAATGACTGCTCGCATTGACCCGACCTCTTGACAGGAACAGCATTAACGCAGGAACTTCGAAGGATCCGCTGGGCGGCAGGCGAAGGGGTTCGACTGCCGCGCAGCGGATTCCGTCAGCAACTAGTAGGGATCAGCCCTCGCCCGGCAGGGTGGGGACACCGGACTGCGGACCCTTGGTGGTCTGCGGGTTGGTCGGCACTCCCTTGCCAGAGGCGGCGCCGCTCATCGTCGTGAGCGGGGCGCCGGCGGCGATGGGCGCGGCCACGGGCGGAACGACGGGGACCGGTGGCGGCGGCGCAACCGGGGGCACCGGCGGCACCAACGGTGGCGGCGGTGGTACGGGCGGGACCAACGGCGGAACCGGGG